>JACRCT010000042.1 GCA_016218885.1 Deltaproteobacteria bacterium
CGATCTGGTAGCCGTTGCGGATGTCCTGGTCGAAGATGCCGAACTCGTAGCGGATGCCGTAGCCGTAGGCGGGCAGGTCGAGGGTGGCCATCGAGTCGAGGAAGCAGGCGGCGAGCCGGCCCAGGCCGCCGTTGCCCAGGCCCGCGTCGACCTCGCGCTCGAGCAGGTCGCTCAGCTCGATGCCCACGTCGGCCAGGGCCTTCTTCATCACCTCGTACATGTCCAGGTTGAGCAGGTTGTTGCCCAGCGCCCGGCCCATCAGGAACTCGAGCGAGAGGTAGTAGACCCGCTTGGCGTCGGCCTTGTAGTAGCCCTGCTGCGTCTGGATCCAGCGGTTCATCAGCCGGTCGCGCACCGAGTAGGCCACCGCGAAGAAGCGGTCGAGCGGGGTGGCGGTGTGCTCGTCCTTGCCCTGCGAGTACTGCAGGTGGTCGGCGAAGGAGCGGCGCAGCACCTCCAGGTCCATGCTGGTGCGGCCGTTGGGCAGCGCGCGGGCGCGCTCCAGGACTCGGGCCTCCTCGTTGGCGGCGGTGGAACCCTTCTTCGGCGTGCTGCGTACGGCCATGGTCTTGCTCCCTTATTTGGCACCTTGAGATCTAGCCTGCCGGACGTCCCGCGCGAGGTGGACACGAGGCCCGACCGGGCCCGGGGCGTTCGAGGGCCGCCAGACTAACCGCTGGAGGCTCGAAAATCACGCCCGCTTCGGGCGCCTGCCCGCCTGCGCTACGAGGCGGCGGGAGCACGGAGAGCGGCTCCGCGAGGGGGGCCGAGCGGCCATGCTCTCTCGACTCGACCGGGAGCGGGCGCGAGGGCGCCAGATGCGCTGCGGTGGACGTGCTCGCGAAAGAACCGGCCATGGCGCCCACTCAGCCCAGAAGCCCTGTCCGGCCCTTCGCTTCTCGCGCGCACAAGATCGCTCCCGCCTCTTCCTCGCTGAGCCGCACACCATCGCCGGCGCGAACGAAGTACGGCTCCTCGGCGGCGGTGTCCCACTGGGGCAGTAGCTCGCTGCCGTCGTCGTCCTCCACGACATGTCTTCGGACAGCATCCTCGACGGGTCGCGTCCCTCGCTTCAGGCTCCGGTGCTTCTTCCGCTGGGCCATCGTTGCTTCCTCGAGCTCGGTCCATGTCGTTCGCAGAGCAATGAACGGAGCATAAAGGCAGAAGCGCTGCTGGCGCGCGCCGAGCCCGCTGACCAGGCTTTGGCGCTGCCCGAAGCGGAAGGTCGTGCGCCGCGCGAAGAAGCAATGCGGCTTGCCGATGCTCGGAGCGCTCGCGAATCGGCAGCGGCCAACGACGCGCAGACCGGCTAAAATCCGTCGGCGCTGCAGGACGTGCTGGCGTGCAGCTTGATCTCCGACAACTTGGAATGAGGCATCTAGTGACTTCGAGACCGAACCCCAAAAGTGTTCCCCCGGTGTCTTCCTGCATGGCGCTGTTGGCGGCAGCGGCGATCTCGGGCGGCGCCATCTTTGCCTGCTCCGAGGGGAAGATCGATCCCCCAGGCTCCCAGCTGGACGGCGGAGCCGAGGTGTCGCCCGACGCCAGTGAGGGCAGCGGTGCCGACGCCCAGACACCTGGCCCAGGTCCGGTCGCCGAGCTGCCCCTCGACCCCGCCTATTCCTTCGTCGCCTACCCGATGATCTCCCAGGGCAAGCTCTATGCGCTGGGCATCTCTCCCAAGCTCACCAGCCTGCAGCCTGCTCCGCGCGAGCTGGCGCTGTTCATCTACGATCTGGCGGGAGACCAACCCTCCTTCGTGGCCAAGAAGGTGGTCGAGCCCGACATGGCGGTGGGGGAGGTGCAGCCCAAGCTCCTGCAGACCGACGTGGGCGAGATCCTCATCGTCTCCACGCCCCTGACCGACAGTGCGCGCACCGTGTCCTTCTATAGCCCCGAGAAGGACAGCCTGGCGCGGGTCGTCCTCGGCAGGCAGTGCCCGGGCATCGATCCCGCCAACAAGACCGCCAATGACCAGCTCCGCGGCCACCCGGTGTCCGTCGACGGCGAGGTGCTGTTCTCGGACGGGGTGGGCTTCTCCCAGCCGTCGATCTGCGGTCCGGGGCAGTCGGGCTTGACGGTGTGTCGCCCCAACGAGAACTTCAAGCTGACCTCCCGCAAGCCCATCGTCCGCGGGAACACCATCTACTTCTTCGAGGCGACCTACGGCGTGCAGGAGTTCTTCGCCATGGACTACGCCGAGCTCTACGACTTCGAGCATTCGATCGCAGAGAAGGAGAAGCTCTTCGCCATCGACTTCCCCTCGTTCGCCGAGACGGTCTCCCTGCCCGTGCATGCCAAGGGGCACCTCTTCTTCGTCATCCGCGACCTGACCGACCGCACCATGAAGCTGGTGTGGTTCGAGGACCAGCATGGAGCGCAGAGGGGGAGCTTCGCCTTGGCGCCGGTGGGCCAGAGCCTGTCGGGGTCCTATGAGCTGATGCAGCCGGTCATCAGCGGGGACAAGCTCATCGTCGACGAGCTCTCCGCAGGGACCGGGGGCTCGATTCAGACGCTCATCCTGAAGATCGCCTCCGCGGAACCAGGGGCCGCGCTCCAGGCCTCGGTCGCGGCCAGGATCGCCCATGACCAGATGCACCCGTTCTGGATGCTCCCGATCGTCAGCGGTCAGCACGCCTACGTGGCGCGCCAGAAGTGCGTCCAGGGCTGCGAGGCGGCCGGGGACGGCCCCGAGGTCCTGTCGCACTGGTTCGACGTCGTCTCTCTCGAGAGCGGCGAGGTGACGCAGAAGATCGAGAGCGGGCTGTTCGCCAGCAACTGGTTCGCGCTCCCTCTGGTCGACGAGGACCTGGGCGGCGACAAGTCCGGGTGGTTGATGCACCAGGGCAAGCTCGTCTTCCTGCAGAACCGGGCCGAGGCCGGAGGGATCCGCGGCTATCTCGTGACCGTCTCCACGAACGACACCTCCGCGCAGCGGTTGCAGGCCAACTTCACCTCCACGGGGAACGCGAGCGTGACGCTCACCGCTCCCCCCCCGGCGGCCACCGCGCCGGCGGAGGAGGCGCCTCCTGCCGGACAGGACTTCCCGGAAGAGGTCGACCCCGGCCAAGACGCTCCCCGAGGGCCGGACCTGCTGCACGGCGGCCTGTTCGACCAGTGGAGCAGCTTCCCGGCCTCCTGGAGCGCCTGGCTGCAGACCGTGGAGTTCAGCAGCAACGGGGAGGAGTCGAACGGCGACCTGGGCGAAGGGGCCTTCCAGGCCGATTCGACCTGGGCCTGCAAGGCGCACAGGCTCTACTACCCCTCGCGGATGTACTTCCCGCTCAAGGAAGGCTCCAAGAGCCACCTGAAGGCCTCGCCCGGCCTGCCGCTCCTGCAGCTGCCCTTCAGCACCCTGGAAGAGGTCACGGCCAAGGTGACCAAGGACCCGCGGGAGAGGATCACCCTCGCCTACAAGGCGTACGAGCACGACACCCGCGACTGGGGCGAGACCATCCTCAACACCACCTCGAACATCCTGCAGTTCGCCTCCGGCCTCTACAGCGGGGACGTCTGCCTCATGGCGAGCTCGGCCAGCGAACAGCTGACCGTCATCACCGAGGACCTCCACGAGGGCTTCGGCGCTCCCTTCCTGGGCATCAAGCCCGCTCCTGACCAGAGCGGGATCTTCGGCATCGCCGCGGGAACGACGAGCCGCCAGCTCTCTCTCTCGGCCGCGGACCAGATGAGCACCACCGACATGCTGGTGCAGAACTTCGACTCCGCGATCGCCCAGGCGTGCTCGGCGGTCCGGGTGGTGCAGTCCTCGGGCGCCGCGCTGCCTGCGGAGATCGATACGCTCACGAGCTTCGACTACACCACGGGCGCCACCGGCCGCTGGACCCGAGGGGAGATCCAGCTCAAGAAGAGCACCCTCGTCCCCATCACCCGCCTCAAGGTCACCCTCAAGAGCGTCAACGTCTCCGCCAGCGCCTCGGGCCTCGACCTCCAGAGGGAGGTCCTGCTGCACACGCGGGTCGGGGTCCTCGGCGAGGACCGCTCCACCACCCAGGGCCTCTCGGGCATCCAGAAGACCCCCTTCTCCGCCTATCGCAAGAAGTCCCAGCCCATCCTGCTCAGCGAGGTGAACGCCCAGTCCCTGACCCTCCTCGATGCCGACTTCACCGCGGCCAAGGGCACCACGGGCTTCTACGTCGAGGTGGGGATGGAGGCGATGTTCGAGAGCGGCCTGGGGGTCGCCCTTCCCCGGCCGACGCTCCTGTACTCCGAGGGGCGTCTCCTCGAAGACGCCTTCTGGGGAGCCTGGGAGCAAGACGGCACCCGGCGGGCCTTCAAGAAGACGGTCCGCAAGCCGGTCTCCATGCCGCTGGCGTCGGGAACCCTCGAGCTCGAGTACTCCATCGAGCTGGCCCCCAAGACCTTCTCCTTCTAGCGAAGCGGATGTGCTCGCCTTGCTGACCGGGGAGCAAGCAGGCCGTGCCCGAAGCTACGGCTCGTCGCAGTTGCGGATGAGCCGTAGCCCAGCACGCAGGTCGGCCAGGAAGGTCAGCGTGCCGCGCACCGCTACCCCGGTCGCATGGCCCTTGGACGAGTAGCGGCCCACGTCGGTGATGGCGGTCGGGTCGTGTACATCGAGGACGCGCAACCCCGATGGACCGAGTGCAAGGAACGCAAGACCCTGAGAGACGAAGAGATCTTGCGGAACATCGCTCAGGCCGAAGTACCCCGCGGACACCGGAGCACTGGGCGTGCTCACATCGAAGATGCTCAGCCCCTTGTTGTCGTCATTGATGTAGGCGAGCCCATCTTGCACGACCATCGACCGAACCAACCCTGGAACCGAGAAGGTACTCACCCGGGAGGCAGAAGCAGGATCGTGCACCGAGACGATGTGCACGTTGCGCTCGATGTCCGAGAGATAGGCGTGCTTCCCTGCGACTGCCACGGCGGGGAAGAGATTGTCTCCGAGCGAGTACCAGCCCAGGTGCGCGGGTTGGGCGGGGTTGCGGACGTCCACGATCTCGAGCCCGACGTTCTGCACGGAGAGATAGGCGAGCCCGCCTGACACCACGACGACGGAGGTCACGTCGGCCGTCGCATGGCTCGCCAGCAGCGAAGGAGCACTGGGGTCGCTGACATCCAGGACCTGGAGCCCGGAAGGACCGTCTGCCACGAACAGATAGTGGCCCTCCAGGGCGATCTGCTGAGCGACTCCTGGGGTCTTGGTGGTTGCGACGACCGCCGCGCCGGTGGGTTCGGAGAGGTCCACCACGGAAACCCCGTTCGCGAAGGCCGAGACGAACGCCACGTTCTCGCCCAGGACGACCTTTCCCGCCTCGCTGATGGAGACCGTGCGGAGCAGGGAGTCCCGCTGTGGCCCGGGAGTCCAAGCGGTGTCCACGACCTGCACTCCGTCAGACAAGGTCGTGACGAACGCCAACGATCCGTCCTTGGTCACATCGCTGGCAAACGACGGCATGGTGAAGGAAGCAACGTGCTCGTAGCTGTCGAGTGCCAAACGCGACACCACTTCGAGTCCGCCCGTTCCCAATGCCAGGAACAGCGCATCCTCCCCCGCCGAGATGGCTTCCACGGTGCGTGCCGTTTGATAGTGACCCGCGGGGGCCGGGTCATGCATATCGGCCACATCGAACACCTCCACGCCGTCGTCTGTGCCGACGAAGACCGTGTCTCCCCATACGGCGATCGACACCCCGATGCCCTCTGTCACGATGCTGGCGACTAGCTGGGGGGCTGACGGCGTGGAGACGTCCAGGACCTGCAGGCCGAGTGAGTCCAACAGAAGAGCGTACGTTCCGGAGATCTCCAGATCCCAGAGCATCTGGGAGCCGTAGCTCCCGACAAGAACCGGGTTTGCGGGATCGCCAATGCCATAGATGCGCAGCGCCGAATACGACAGCACGTAGGCGTACCCATGGGCGACGGCGACGGCGCGCGCTCCATCCGGTTGGCTGACGGACTTGAGCAGTTGCGGAGCATCGGGATCATGGATGTCGACGACATGCAACCCGACCTCAGGGCTCGCCAGGTAGGCATGACCGCCATCCACGTCGACATCGATGACCTCGCCGCCCAGCGCCACACTTCCCCTCAAAGCAGGGGATGACGGCTGGCTGACGTCGAGGATCACGAGACCGCCCCGACCGTCTGCCACGTAGGCCAACCCGCCCTGAGCAACCAAGCCCATGGCCTGGCCGGGAGTGACGTACTCGCCAATCATTGCGCCCTGGGATGGCGGCGAGGGCTCGTGCAGCTCAATCACGGCGCACTGCTCGGGCAGGCTTGCACCACCGTCCCCGGGAGTCCCGACGTCGGCTGTGCTGGCGTCTAGAGCCACTGCAGCATCTTCCGCCGCGTCAGCCAGTTCGCCAGCGCCACCATCCAGGCGACCGCTGGGTTCCTGCGCGTCCCCGCCGACCGAGGTACCGCGACAGCCTGCGATCATCGTCGCCACGGCAATCAACGCCCACCTGCGTTGCGCAGTCATGGTTGGTTTCCTCTTGGTCTTGGGCCCCATCTCCCCGAAAAGCGAACGGGGCCACAGCAAACCACGTGCCTCCCTAGTGGCCGAGGAGTGGCCAATGATAACAGGCACTTGCAAGGCTTCCGACCGGGCTGGTGGTCACCGATTTCTGAGCAAGGTTGGAAGGTCGATGAAAACCCGTGAGCCTCGGTGCTCGCCAAGGACCTGCCCGCGGTCTGGAAGGCGCCGACCACCACGCAGGCAAAGCGTCCCTCCTTCTCCAGGCTCCACGTAGGCCCAGATCGCCGAGGGCGGCATGGAGCGCCTGCCCTGCGACAGCAGCGCCTTGCCCGTGCATCGACTGGCGGCGAGCCTGCCGAGCACCCATGCAAGCTGGCACCCGCCTCGCCAGCCGTCGGCCAATCCTGCTCCCACCCGTGTGTCGCCTCCGTCCACAGAGGTCATATCGTCTTTCTGCGATTGGTCGGATTCTCGCGACGGAGGAAAGCCATGCAGCGGAGCGGGCGCAAGCTCCTCTGGGTCTTCTGGGGTGCTCTCCTGCTGGTGATGGCGGGGTGCAGGAGACAGGAAAGCATCCGCGCCGACGGCTCGAGCACGGTCTTCCCCATCACCGAGGCGGTGGCCGAGGAGTTCCAGCGATCGAGCTCGGGAGTTCGGGTCACGGTCGGGGTCTCGGGGACCGGAGGGGGATTCAAGAGGTTCTGCTCCGGGGAGACGGAGATCTCCAACGCCTCGCGCCCGATCAAGCCCTCCGAGGTCACCCTCTGCGCCCAGAACGACGTCCAATACATCGAGGTGCCTGTGGCCTATGACGGGATCGTGTTGGTCGTGAACCCCGCCAACACCTGGGCAACCTCGCTCACCGTCGAAGAGCTGAAGCGGCTTTGGGGGCCCGAGGCGCAGGGCCGGATCATGCGGTGGAATCAGATACGTCCCGAGTGGCCCGACCGGGAGATCCACCTCTTCGGCGCGGGCGTCGACTCGGGAACCTACGACTACTTCACCGAGGCCGTCGTCGGGAAGGAGCACTCCAGCCGAGGGGACTACACCGCTAGCGAGGACGACAACCAGCTCGTGCAGGGCGTTGCCAGCGACGAGCTGGCCCTGGGCTTCTTCGGCTACGCGTACTACGCGCAGAACCAGGAGCGGCTCAGGGCGGTGCCGATCGACGACGGCAAGCCGCAGAACGGCAGCGGCCCCGTCGCGCCCACGCTCGAGAGCATCCGCGAGGGCACGTACCAGCCGCTCTCTCGGCCGATCCTGATCTACGTGTCGAAGCGGGCCCTCGAGCGGCCGGAGGTGGCCTCGTTCGTCTCCTTCTACATTGAGAACATGCCCAGGCTCGCAGACGTCGTAGGGTACGTCCCGCTCCCCCCGCAGGTCGTCGCGCTGGCCAAGGAGCGTGTCGAGAAGCGCCGCCTGGGCTCAGTCTTCGGAGGCAAGGGCTCACAAGTTGGTGTGTCGCTCGATTCCTTGCTCCAACGAGAGCGCGCCGCCGAGTAGACAGCGAAACAGCGAGCCCGGACCGAGCTCAAGCAGCGGCCGTCCCCTCAGGGCCCGCACACCCTCGCCTGAATGCATGGCAGCGCCCGGTCTGGCGACGGCGCGGCGCTGCCGCTCTCCCCAGGGCCACCAAGGTGGCAGACTGCACGTTGCTCCCTCGACAATCTCGCCGGTGGGAGCTCCAGGAATCGGCCACTGGTCCGAGCAGCGAAGGAGCTGGAGAGTCCAGGATGCAGTGCCTCGACGAGAACACCCTTCTCGAGATCGCGCAGGGCAAGCTCGCCTCCGACGAGGCGGCACGGGAGGTCGAGGCGCACCTCGACTCCTGCGCGACCTGCCGGCAACTCTTCGTCCATTTCCTGCGAACGAGCACGCGCCTGCAGCCGGCCAAGGAGGTGCCGGCGCTGGCCCGCGGCGCTCTCGTCGGTCGCTACGTGATCGAGGATCTCCTGGGCGCAGGCGGGATGGGCGTGGTCTTCCGCGCGTACGATCCCGAGCTCGATCGCAAGATCGCCCTCAAGCTGCTGCGTCCCTCTTCGGTCCCCTCCCGCGACGACGAGGCCCGCGCGCGCTCCTTGCGCGAGGCGCAAGCGATGGCTCGGCTGTCCCACCCCAACGTCATCGCCGTCTACGACGCGGGCGTCTTCCAGGATCAGGTCTTCCTGGCCATGGAGCTCGCGGCCGGCGGGTCGCTCCGAGAGTGGTTGTCAGCCGGGCCGCGCCCCTGGCGCCAGGTGCTCGACGCCTTCCTGCAGGCAGGACGTGGCCTGAGCGCGGCGCACGCCGCAGGCCTGGTGCACCGTGACTTCAAGCCGGACAACGTGCTTCTCGGCAGCGACGGCTGCTGGCGGGTGACCGACTTCGGCCTGGCCCGCTCCATCGGCGTCCCCGAGCAGCGCGAGCGCTCGTCCGCAGCCACCGGCGAGCCGACGACGACCCCGACGCTGACCCAGGACGGCGCTCTGCTGGGCACGCCGGCCTACATGGCCCCCGAGCAGCTCGAAGGTCGGCCCGCCACCCCGAGCACGGACCAATTCGGCTTCTGCGTGGCGCTGTATGAAGCGCTCTACGGGACCCGGCCCTTCGCGGGCACGGACCTCCGGAGGCTTCGCGCCGAGCATCTTTCCGGGAGGGTTCAGCCTCCGCCCGGAGCGGCTCGCGTCCCCCTGCGCGTGCGGCGCGCGCTGCTGCGGGGTCTCTCGCAGGACGAGCGCGCGCGGCACCCGTCGATGGACCACCTCCTCTGTGCCCTCGCGATCGACCGCGCCGCGCGCCGGCGGCTGATCTCGCTGGGAGGCGTCTTTGTCCTGCTGACCGGAGCCTGGTCGCTGCAGCACATCAGCCAGGACCCGCCCTGCCGCGCCACGCGACAGCCGCTCGCCGGCATCTGGGACGAAGCTCAGTCCCGCACCGCGCACCAAGCCTTCGCCGCCACCGGCCTGCCCTACGCGGAGAGCGCCTGGGGCGCGGTGGACGCCGCCTTCAGGCGTCAGGCGGGGGCGTTGGTGGCCATGCGCACCGAGGCCTGCGAAGCGTCGCGCCTTCGGGGTGAGCAGTCAGAGGAGGTGCTGGACCTGAGGAACGCCTGCCTGGACCGGCGCGAGCGGGAGTTGGGCGCGCTCGCCCGGCTCTTCTGGAAGGCAGAGCCGGGCACGGTGGAGAACGCGGTCCAGGCCGTCGGAGCGCTGACCGGTCTGCGTGGCTGCGCCGACGTGGAGGCGCTCCGCGCCGTGGTGAAGCCCCCGGAGGACCCGGTGATTCGCGGCCGCGTGGAGACGCTGCGGACCTCGGCGGCACAAGCCAAGGCGCTCTACGATGCCGGCAGCTGGCGCGGCGCGCGAGACGCAGCGCAGGAGCTGGTCCGGGCGGCCGGCGAGCTGGGCTACCGGCCTCTCGAGGCGGACTCGCTGCTCCTCCTCGGGCGCGCCCAGTCCGAGCTCGGGGACTACGAGGCCGCCGTGCAGTCCCTCCTTCGCGCGGCCTTGGCGGCAGAGGCCGGCCAGCACGACGAGGCGAAGGTGCGCGCCTACGTGAAGCTGGCCGAGGTCACCGGCTACCGCCAACGCTCCGCGGAGAAGGGGACGCAGTGGAGCGAGCAGGCCGCGGCGGTGATCGAGCACCTGCCGCACAGCGACGAGGTGAAGGGTGAGCTCGCGCTGGTGCGGGCGAGGATCGCGGTGTTCGTCGGCTTGAAGCTCCAGCAGGGCCTCGACGACGCCCAGGAGGGGTTGAGGCTCCTGAATGCCTCGCTGGGCCCCGACCATCCCCGCGTCGCCGAGGCTCGGGGCCTCGTCGGCACCATCCTCACGTACGTGGGCAACCTGGATCAGGCCCTGCCCTTCCAGGAGGAGGCTCTCGCTGCGAGGACGCGGCTGCTGGGCAGCAACCACCCCGAGACCGTGAAGAGCCTCAGCAATCTGGCCAACCTCCTGGCGACCCGCGGCGACTTCGCCCGGGCCGCCGAGCTCAACGACCGCGCCCTCGCCTTGCGCATCGATTCCCTGGGACCCGAGCACCCGATGACGACCTGGAACCTCGTGCTGAAGGGCGAGATCCTCCATCAGCAAGGCGGAGGCGACGAGGCGGCGAAGGTGATGCGAGAAGCCCTGCGGGTCCAGGAGAAGGTCTTGGGACCCGACCATCAGCGCGTCGCCTCCACGCTGGCCGCCCTGGGTCGGATCCTGCTCGAAGACGGCCGATACGACGAAGCGCGCGCCGCCTTCGAACGATCGATCGCCATCGACTTGAAGGCCGCGGGCCCGACGAGCTCCATGCTGGGGGCGCCGCTGGCCGGGCTGGGCGAGCTCCACCTGCGGCAAGGACGTTGGAAGCAGGCTCGCGACGCGCTGGAGCGCTGCCTCGGGCTCGTCGCCGACAAGGCCTACCCTTCCGTCGCCGGTCCGGCCCGCTTCGCCCTCGCCCGGACCCTTTGGGCCTCGTCGCCGGGCGAACGAGGACGCGCCCTCGAGCTGGCCCGCGAGGCGCTGGGAGACCTGCGGCGCGCGGGTTCTCTGGTCTGGCCGCGCGCCGCCGAGGTCGAGGAGTGGATCGCCTCGCACTCCTCCGACTCGCGAGCCCCGTGAGCGCCGCCGGGGATTGCCACAGCTTCGGGGAGTGCGCCGCCTCAGGTAGCATGGGGCATGCGTCGGCGTGGCGGTCCGTCCCAAGGCAGGGAGCTGGAGCAG
>JACRCT010000623.1 GCA_016218885.1 Deltaproteobacteria bacterium
GGCATCGCCGAAGTCGCCGTGGAGGGAAGGAGGTCGCGGGAGTGCGGGTTCCCGAGTGATCTCGTCGGACCGTTCTCGCCGTTCGCGGGTCGCGCGAGTCGCCCGGCGGTTGTGCGCCCCGCCTGCCGTCGGATAGAGTGCCCACTTTTCGAAGAGGCCATGGGGCGCCCTCGAAGCCCCAACCCCCACCATGTTCGTCGCCGTCGCCAGGATTACCCTCTCCATCCCCGAAGCCGGCTCTCTCAAGAGCAAGCGCCACGTCGTCCACAAGGTGCTCGACAAGGTCAAGGCCCGCTTCAACGTCTCGGCCGCGGAGGTCGCCGACCTGGACCTGTGGCAGCGCGCCACGCTGGGCATCGCCTCGGTGGCCAACGAGCACACCTTCGCTCAGGAGAGCATCTCCAAGGTGGTCCGGTTCATCGAGGAGATGTACGTGGCCCCGGTGGTCTCCTGGACGAGCGAGGTCATCCCCTTGGGCGGCGACCTCTTCGGCGAGGACGACACCAGCTTCGCGGGGGAGGCCCGCAGCACCGTGCGCACGCTGGCCGACGCCGAGCGGGAGGCGGCCGGGGTAGAGCACGCCGACGATCTGCCCGAGCTGCATTCGCCCACTCCGCACCCGCGCGATCGCGGCGGCCGTCCGGGCAAGTCTGGAAAGAAGGCATTGAGTGACGAGGAGCGCGCCCGGGCCATCGAGGATCTGCGGCGGCGCTTGCGCGACTCCCGCCGCGCCGCGTCCCGGCGTCTGGGCGACGAAGATCCCTAGGGCTTGAGGCGCGCGTGGCAGCGGCAAGGAGAGTTCGATGGCCAGCCAGAGCAGGCAGGAGCGGGTGGCGGAGGCGATCCAGCACGAGGTCGGCCAGATGATGGTGCGAGGTCTCAAGGACCCGCGCATCGGCCTGGTCACCGTGACCGGCGCCAAGGTCTCGCCCGATCTGCGCGAAGCGTGGATCTATTACGCCGTCCACGGCGACACCCGGGTGCGCCAGGAGACCGCCATCGGGCTCGAGGCCGCCAAGGGCTTCGTCCGCCGCGAGCTGGGCAAGGCCGTGCGGCTGCGCACCACCCCGGAGATCCACTTCGTCGTCGATGAGTCCATCGATCGCGGGGAGCGCATCGAGCAGCTGCTCAGGGAGGTCCACGACCACGACCGAGAGCGCGTCGGGACCGGCGAAGGCGTGGCGGCTGCCGCGCCCAGTGGCAAAGAAGGCGGCGGCGAAGGCTAGCAGCGGGGGAGCGCATGGAAGCCAGCGTCGTCAACGTGCCAGCCGCAGAAGAGCGCGCCCCCGGCACCCTCGCGCGCTGCGTCTCTGCGCTCGAGCGCGGGG
Organism: Deltaproteobacteria bacterium; assembly: GCA_016218885.1. Taxonomy (GTDB): domain Bacteria; phylum Myxococcota; class Myxococcia; order Myxococcales; family UBA5297; genus JACRCT01. The sequence continues at coordinate 1,329 of JACRCT010000623.1, forward strand.
AGCGCTTCCTGATCACCATGCACGAGTTCCCCGACGGCGACGCCCTCGGCTCGGCCCTCGCGCTCTGCCTGGCTTTGAAGGAGCGGGGCAAGTCGGTCACCGTCTACAGCCCCCAGGGTGCCCCGCAGAACCTGCGCTTCCTTCCCGGCGCCGCCGACATCGTCCGCTCGCTCTCCCGCGATGCGCGCTTCGACGTCTGCCTGGCCTGCGACGCCGGCGATGACGCCCGCCTGGGCCCCGACCTGCCCGAGCGCGAACGTCGCGGCGAGACCCTCAACCTCGACCACCACCCGCGCAGCAAGGCCTTCGGCGACGTCAATCTGGTCGACTCCACGGCGGCGTCGGTGGGGGTCCTCGTCTGGCGGCTGCTCAAGGCCCTCGATCAACCGATCAGCCGCGACATCGCTGCCTGCCTGTGGGTCTCCATCGCCAGCGACACCGGCAACTTTCGCCACTCGAACACCAACGCCGAGTGCATGCGCATCGCCTGGGAGCTGGTGGAGCGAGGGGTGCGGCCGGGCGAGATCTCCAGCCGCATGTACGAGAGCCAACCGCTCGCTCGCGTCAGGCTTCTGGCCGAGGTCCTCAAGACCCTGGTCGTCTCCAAGGACGGCCGCGTCGCCTGGGTCGTGGCCAGCCGCGAGGTCTTCGAGGCCGCGGGGACCGTGGAGGAGACCGCCGACGGGTTCATCAGCTACCCGCGCTCCATCGAGGGGGTCGAGGTCGCGCTGCTGTTGCGCGAGGAGGGGCCGCAGCGCCAGCGGGTCAGCTTCCGCAGCCGGGGGAAGGTGGACGTGGGCGCCATCGCCACCCGCTTCGGCGGCGGCGGGCACCACAACGCCAGCGGCTGCTCGGTGCCGGGGACCCTCGAGGAGGTGCGCGCCCTGGTCCTGCGCGAGGTCCAGCGCGGCATGGAGCGGGCGCGGATCTTCTGACGGGCGCCACCTCTTCAGCTCTTGCAGTCGGCCCCATCGTTCGGTTCAGGCGGCTCTTCCGGGAAGTGCACGGCCAGGCAGTCGTCGCATAGCCCGTGGGAGAAGCGCGCCACCGAGTGCTGCTCGATGTAGGTCTCGACCCTCTGCCAGAGCGAGTCGGGGTTGCGCACCTTCTTGCAGTACATGCAGATGGGGATCATCCCCTCGAGGGCGCGCACCTGGGCCAGCGCCTTCTCCAGCTCCGCCACTTTCAGCGCCAGGCGTGACTCCAGCTCCAGGATGCGCAAGCCCGTTCTCAGGCGCGAGCGCAGCTCACCGGGGGCGAAGGGCTTGGTGATGTAGTCGTCGGCGCCTGACTCCAGCCCGGCCACGATGTCGCTAGAGTCTCGCCGCGAGGTGAGCAGCATCAGGTAGGTGTACTTGCCGCCCGCTGCCCTGACCCGTCGGCAGACCTCGAGGCCTTCGAGGCCGGGCATCATCCAGTCGATGATCGCCAGCCGGGGCGCCTCGGGCTGCTGCAGCGTGGCCCAGGCCTCGTCGCCATCGCCGACCATCAGGGGCGCACATCCCCAAGCGCTCAGGGTCCTCTCGAGGACCTGGGCGGAGACGGGGTCGTCCTCGGCGACGAGTACGCGCAACCCTCTACAGAAGGAATCAACCATGCGGCCCGATTCTAGCCCGGGTTGACTCCAAGCCAAGAGTCCAAGCCTGCGCGCCTGTCGAGGAAGCGGGCGGGCGCCGACACTTATCGCCGACGGCCGAATGGCCGATTCCAGCTCGAGCAGCCACTTTCCGGGATCCCGGCCGTGAGCGGCGAGGAGAATCGGCGATGCCTGTGCTGGCGAAGCTCCTGGAGACCATCGAGCAGGTGCCCCCGTTGTCGGCAGCGGCGCTGAGGCTGTTGCGGCTTCAAGGTCAGCCTGACAGGTCCATGAACGAGATCGTCCAGATCGTGGAGGTCGACGCGGGCTTGACCGTCGCCGTGCTCAAGGCCTCCAACTCGGCCGCGGCGCTGCCCGCCCAGCCCATCACCTCCGTCCGTCAGGCTCTGACCTACCTGGGTGAGCGCATGGTGCTCGCCTTGGCCATCGCCGCCTGCGTGCCCGGAGGCATGACCGCGCCGATCGACGGGTATCAAGGCGAGCGCGGTGCGCTGTGGCGGCACAGCCTGCGCGCCGCGATGGCCGCGCGCGAGCTCTCCACGCGCGCTCGCTACCGGGTCGACTCCAACCTCGCCTTCACCGCGGGAATCCTGCATGACATCGGCAAGCCGGTCCTCTCCACGGTTCTGGGGGCCGAAGGAAGGCAGGCGCTCGCCGAGGCGGCGCTGCGCCGCGAAGCCGACTTCGGCGCAGTGGAGCGCGCGCTGGCAGGCATGAGCCACCCCGAGGTGGGAGAGGCGCTCGCCCGTCGCTGGGGCCTGCCCGCCGCGCTGCAGGTCGCCATCCGCCACCACCACGAGCCGGCCCAGTCTCCCGAGGACCTGCGGGCCCTCTCCTACGTCGTGCACGTGGGCGTCATGCACTCCGTCCTCACCGGCCATGCGTGCGGCGTCGACGACTTGTGCTACCGCCTGGACACCGGGATGCTGTCGGTGTTCGACCTCTCGGTGGTGGACTTCGGAGCGCTGATGGAGCGGGTGGATCGCACGACCGCCGAGGCCCAGTCGCGGGTGGGAGAACCCTGAGGAGACAGTTTTGAGTCGTAAGTTTTGAGTCGTAAGTTTTCAAGAGAGACTTAGAACTTACGACTTGAGACTTAAGACTGAAGTTGCCCGCGCCCCCAGGCGAAAAGGCGCGACCGCAGGCCCGACACGCTTGAATCTCGGGGAAGACTGGGGTTCATAGGGGGCCATGGACGGTCTGCTCGTCATCGACAAGCCTGAGGGCAAGACCTCGTTCGACGTGGTGGCCGAGGTGCGCCGCCGGTTGCGCCTCAAGAAGGCGGGCCACACCGGGA
>JACRCT010000624.1 GCA_016218885.1 Deltaproteobacteria bacterium
GCTCCACAAGCACGGGCTTCGTTGACCCGGGGTCGTGCAGTGCCGAGCGGCGTCGGGAAGAGGTGCAGTGTCAGCAGAGGGCGCGAGAAGGCGGCTACAGGAAGTGCACGGCCATGGCCAAGGCCAGGCCCACCTCGTGGCGCGTCGCATCGGCGTAGATGGGTACGACCCGGTTCAACCCCACCCAGACGTTGGCGCTCGAGCCGCTGAGGCGCGCCTCGAGCGCGTAGCTCGCGAGGGCCAGCAGGTCGATGCGCGCAGAGAGCGCGAAGGCGGCTCCCATCCCAACTCGAGGCCCCAGGTAGGTCACCGAGAAGGGCGTCCGCGGCTCGACGAGGTCCGCGTTCTCGTCCTGGGGCGCGCCGGCTTGAACGTGGCACAGGCGCGCGCTGAGGGCGACCAGCATCCGGAGGCGCTCTGTTCCGATCGGCTCCCACCTCAGACCGAGCTCGGCGCCGAGCTCGTACGATTCGCCGGCCGACCCGAGCGCGTTCTTGGCGGGGATCACCGGGTCGTTGAGGTTGACCCGGGCAGCGGGCCAGCTCCCTCCCGCCGAGACTGCGACCGCGACGCTGGGGGCGAGCAAGTACGAGGCTCCCAAAGAGATCCCGGCCGACCCGCCCGAAGGCGGCAGGTACGCTCCTCCCAGGCCCAGCTCGAGGGCGAGCTTTCGCCGCGAGGTCGGCGTTGGCGAGGCCGGGCCGGGAGGTGCTCCGCGCTCCAGGTCGACGGCCAGGTCCTGCTCCAGCATGCCTACCAGGTTCCCGGCGATCTCCTCTGGGCCCGCGAGCCCGGCACGGCCCTCCAGGCGCCTCTCGCGAGAGGGCTCGCGCACGAGGCGGAAGATCAGGGTCGCGGGGAGGCGTGGGGTCGCCAGGATATCGGCTCCCAGGGCAGCCCCCAGCGCCCGCACATGCGTCGAGTTGTGCAGGTCGATGGCCTGCGCGCCTGCCAGCAGCGCGACGATCTGGCCTGCAGTCTCCTGGGGGGAGGCGTTCTGCAAGTAGATGCGTTGGGTCTCGACCTTGCCTGCAGTGACTCGAACCCGCGCCGCCCAGTCCCGCGAGCCCAGGCGCCTGACACACAGAAAGTGGTCGCCCTCGGCGGCGTTGAGGGTAAGAGGCTCCGTACCCATGTCCTCGCCGTCCAAGAAGACGTGGGCAGCCTCCGGGTCCGAGGAGAGCGAGAGCCCACCGGTGGGCATCGCCTCCAGGTTGCCGCGAATCTTTTCGAACAAGGCAACCGTCTGAGGCGGGAAATAGGTCGTGTCGATGGTGCGCAGGGGGTCGATGAAGAGCGCCGTCCTGAATCGCTCACTCGCGTGTGCGCCGTCCCTGCTGGCTGCGTACATCACCCCCAACCAGAGAGAGAGCTGGGAGGCGAACTCGATGTTCTCCGGACAGGCCAGCATGCTCAGCCGCGCATTCTCCAGCGACTGCAACGTCCGTGTCGCCTCGTCGATGTCGAGCCGCCGGTAGGCCTCCCGAACGCGCCGTAGGGCCGAGTCAAGCTCGACTCGGAGGTCGTCCGGTCGCTTGGTAGGCTTGGAGAGACCGCGGAATTGATCGTCCGGGACCAGGGCCAGCGTCACGCTTTCGCGCAGGCCTGCCGCCACCGCGTCGAACAAGAGCCGGGCCTCGACGCCGGAATCTGCGGGCGGAGGCAGGAGCACCACCCTTCGTGGCGCGACCCCGGTGTCGCCTCCAGCCGCACAAACGGCCAGCAGTCCGACGACGGCGTTGGAGATGCTCACGCTGCCCTCCGTCCTCATCCAACCCATCTCGTCGCGAAGGCTATCACCCTCACTGCCGCGCCTCACCGGGGAGGAAGTGCGGCTCGAGGCAGGGCGAGCATCTTCTCCCGAGGCGACCACATCGGTCGTCCGAAGGAAGCGCCGAGCATGCTCGGGGCGAAGCAGCGCCCCCGCTGCACACGCACGACCGGCGCGAGTGACTGACAGGCGCGAGTCGATGCTCTAGGGGCCTACCTCGACGAAGACAGGAACGCTTGTCAGGTCCAGGGCGACTTGTCGGCTCTGGGGCACCTTCGACTCCGTCCTGAAGGCGGTGCCGAGATCGGAAACCTCCTTGCCCGAAGAGTGGCGCGGGACGGCCTCGGTGATGCGAACCGTGCCGACCGCGCCCACGCTCAGGGATGCAGATCGGGCTTGGGGACCGTCGTTCCACGCGATCCAGACCGGTCTTCCGTCCTTGAGCACCCTGAAGACGTAGACGTCGTCCGCCACAGAAAGGTCCTGGAAGGTGGACCAGTCGCTGCCATCCAGGACCTCGATCATCTTGTGGTAGGCGTAGTAGGCCAGCTTCCGATGGCTTTGACCGTCGTTGTTGGCGCTGTTGACCAACCCCGTGTTGTCAAAATAGCTGTTCCGGTGCGCCCCCTCGTAGTTGCTCCACTCGACGAGCCCAGTCCAGAACATCTTGTGAACCTTGGCCGACAGCCCGTGGACGTACTTCTTGATCAGGCCGCTGGCTTGGATCGCCTCGCTCTGGAAGGGCAGCTGCAGCCCGGGCAGCGCGGGATCTTCGTCGGGATCGCCGTCATGGGTCCCGAACTCGGTGTGCCAGATGGGCTTCCGAGCGACGCCGTTCGAATCGAAGACCTGATGGTAGGCAGCAACGATCGCGCTCAATTGCCGATAGTTGAAGGCGCTTCCCTGCACGTGGATGTCCAGAACGTCGAAGTGCGGCCCTACTCCGTTCTTCAGGGCGGCGTCCAGGAATGCCAGCCCCTCCGGGGACGCCGCGGCTCCGTCGGGTGGCGTCCCGGCGAGGTTGAGCACGACCAGGGCCTCGGGGCTTCCCGCCTTGACCGCCCTGGATGTGGCGACGAAATACTCGGCATATCGCTTGGGAGTGTCCTTCCAGTTGCTCTCTGCCTCATTCACCAGAATCCATGCGTGCACGTAGCTCCTGTTCTTGCTCGCGATGTCCAGAGCCTCTCTCTTGTGAGCTTCCATGTCCGACGGGAAGAATGGCTGCCCGAGGTCGCAGGAAATCGAGATGCCGAGGCTCCTCAGCCGCTCCTTGGAGGTGTCCAGCTCGGGCAGCAGAAGCCGGACCTCCCTGGCGCCCAGCCCGGAGAGCAGCTGCAGCGACTCCTCCTGGCTGATGGCCCCCTGATCCTCTGGTCGTTGCGTGAGGAAAGGAGCCTGCAGGGCGAAGGGCGAGTCGGCGCTTGCCGGGTGCGAGGAGGGGCACGTGCATCGGCGGGTGTCGGGATCGCACATGGCGTCCAGGCTGATCGTGAGGCACTCATGGTCGCTTTGACACTTGCTGCAGGTGCCTGTCGTGGCGTCGCAGCCAGAGAACGGCTGGCCGATGCACTCCGCGTCGAGCTGGCAGCGAGCGCATTGCTGCTGGATGCAGTAGCTGCCCGCGGAGGAGCCGGCGCAATCGAAGTCGCTCCTGCAGCCGATGCACGACTGATTCGCGCAGTACTTCATCGACGGGCCCAGCAAGGAGCAGTCGGAATCGGTCGTGCACCTGGTGCAGGTGTAGGTGTCGCTATCGCACAGGCCGGTGGAGGGCCTGCTGGGGGTCGCGCCGACCGGCTGCTGGCAATCGAAGTCCGAGACGCACCTCTTGCAGATGCCTAACGCCGCATCGCACTCCCTGGGGCCAGATCTGCAATCGGAATCAACGCTGCATTCAACGCACCTGCCGGCAACGCAGGCGACGTCATCAGCCGAGCAATCGGCGAGGGTGAGGCAGCCGGGAGCAGCGCAGGAACCTCGGGGCGACGAACTCGTAGAGGTGCACGCGGAGGCCAGGAGCAACACGGCAGCGGAGAAGCGAACCATGGAGGAGCACTCCTGGGAGACCGGTCGTCGAGAAGCGGCGTTCGCGAGCATTTGCAGGAGCGAGGCCATCGTCAGGCGAGGCGGTTTCCGCGCGGTCCTCTGGGGTGGCCTGTAGGCGCGAGCCTGCGGTTCTTCACTTGCCCTGTGGGTTCAAGCCTTCGGCGTTCGACGAAACCCCGCCAGGTTGTGGGGATGGTCATTCTGGCCCTCGTCGCTTACACGCTCTCGCGGACCTCGAAGGCTCTCGTCTCAGGGAGCGGCCAGCAGCTCACTCCATAGAGCTGTGAGGTCGATGCTGGCTCCCGTTGGGTTGTACGCCGGAGGTGCCGCCGTCGCGTAGGTTCGATTGGGTTGGTTCATGGTCGCGAGATTGACCCGCGTCCAAGGGGCGACGCCTCCGCCACCGTATTGGGCCGCGGTGGCGCTGTTGATCATCAGGATGCAGTGGGTGTTGTCCGGCTGCGCATGGTCCGTGGTGTTCTGGATGCGCAGGTAGGGTACCTGCACTCGCTTGATGAAGCTCTCGGCCTCGCGCTCCGACCACCAGAGATCGTCGGCGCAGTCGTGAGTGATATGCCCGGTGCCGAATTCGTCGCAGCGGCCCGTGTCCTTGCGGTTGGCAGGGCCTTCGTAGTCGACCAGGAAGCGCACAGGCAGGGTTGGGTAGCGCGCCAGTACGCCGCTGCCCATGGTGATGCCGAACGACGAGGTGTTGAGCCCGATGCGGCTCGCGTCCACGTAGGGCAGGGCGGCGACCGCCTCGATCACGGCCTTGAGGCCGTCCTGGTGCACGTGTCCGCCCTGATCCTCGACTCCCTGCGTGTTGCCGCGACCGTCGGCGTCGAAGATCACGACCACGAAGCCCCGCTTGGCCTGCTCGGCAGGATTGCGGTTGGAGTCGGGCACGGACTCCATGGCGCTGCCTGCCCCGACGCCTCCGGGGACGCTGACCACCGCGGGATAGCGTCCGCCGTGCGGTCCGTCGTTCGGGTAGATCGCCTTGACCCACCAGTCGACGTCGCTGCCCGGATTCCTGACGGTGAACTGCTGGCTCCTCACCCCTGCCGTGGTCTGGCTGACGCACACGCCGGTCGCCTGATCGCACACGGGTAGCTGAGCCGGGCAGGCGGCGCCTAACCGGCAGTCCACGATGCATCGACCCGCGCACGCGTTGGGTGCCGCGCAGCAGACCTTGTCGATCGGGCAGCCGAGCACAGCGCAATCACCCCCACTGCCGGCGTCCGGGCCCGGAGGAAGGCTGCCGGCGTCTTGGCCTGGAGGGACGCTACCGGCGTCGCTCCCGACCGGAGGCATGCACCTGCCGGTGTCCAGGTTGCAGGTCGGCATCCCGGCTGGGCATGGCGAGGTCGTGTGGCGGCAATCGTTGATGCATTGGCCGGCGCACTCTGCCACCTCGCAGCAAACCTCGCCCTCGGGGCATTCAACCGGGCAGCTCCCGGTGTCGCTGCACCCCGGCGTCGACCATGCTGCAAGCAAGGTTACGAGTGCGAGAGCGGGGTTCGTCCTGGTTACGCTCACGGGTGTCTCCTTGTAGCGATGGAACCTCCATCGCCCTGAGTGCACAGGGTGGGCCTGTCTAGCCAAGCGGCCATTGGTCTCTCGTCGCTCCGCATGGCTGCGGTCCTGAGCCTGCAGTCTGGCGCCGCTTCGCAGGCTCACGCCAACACCCCGCTAACCACCTCCAGCGGTCTAGCCGCGACGAGCTTCTGGCCTGCTCTCTCCCTCTTTGCAACCGCGTCCTGCACAGTTGAGCCGCCTGGCGGGTCAACCCGGTGTCGTTCAACGCAAAGAACCCGGCGCCGCGGCGCCTATCCCGGAGAACCGTTCCATGAGATGTCTCTGCCTTGCCCTGGCCCTCTCCCTGTCCCTCGTCGCCTGCAGCGAGAGCCCCACCGACGATCCGGACACCACGAGCTCAGGCGTCTACGACTCGTCCAAGCCCTGCGGTGAACCGAACAAGTGTCCCTCCGGCCAGTTCTGCTGGAATGGCCTCTGCGTGGTGGGGTGCAACACCAACCAGGAGTGTGCCGCCGACCAGTTCTGCGACACCTTCTGGAAGCAGTGCGCCAACAAGACGGTCAGCACCTGCCCCGAGGTACCCTGTGCGGCCTCGCAGACGTGCGTCAACAGCGTGTGCACAGCGAAGGACCAGCCGAAGCAGACCTGCGACCCCGACTCCTTCGCCGACGGGTGCGCCAATGACGCGTTCTGCCTGAGGGAGAGCGAGGCCGCCGACCCGAGCTGCTTCACGATGCAGCGCTGCGGCGCGGACGGCAGCTGCCCGGTGGGCTTGGAGGGCGCGGTGTGCAACGAGAGCTACGTCTCGGGCAAGGGACGCATCTGCCTGCCGGGCGGCTGCAGAACCGCAGCCCACTGCCCCAACAGCTGGGCATGTGTGCGCTTCGACGCCAATCAGGTTCTCGGGTTCTGCAGCAGCGGCGGGCTGCACGCGCTCTGCGCCGAAAAGGAGGACTGTCAGGGCTCCTTCTCGTGCCCTGTCGATCCGGTGAGCCAAATGGGCACCTGCAGCAATGGCGCCTTCGGCTCGCAATGCTCCTCGAAGGCCGACTGCCAGCCTGGGCTCGACTGCTTCGGCGCGATGCCCGGAACCGCTCTCGGGAGCTGCGCGCCGGAGATGTAGCCCTCGGCGGTCGACGAGCTTGCCTCGGGAATCGGAGGCGCTGATGCGTCATTTCGGGGCTGCACATGAACTCGTGAGGGGAGGGCCATCCCAGGGCTCGTTTCGCAGGATGCCGAATCGAGAACTACAGATTCTGACAATTCGGAAAGCTCATGGAAGATCATCATTGCCGGCCAAAAAACTATCCCGAGGCAACACTCGTGTTCGCCTTCCCGACAATGAAGTTGTCGTGCCTGGATGACCTCTCGCGTGAAGGAGGGAGAACATGAGGATTGCTCGTCCCAACGTCGCTGACCGCCGTTTCCAGCCTCGCCCCCCCATGGTTTGCCCCCCACGAATCGGAGGAAACGGCCCCCCACCCGCGGGTGATCAGTTCATGCCCGCTCCGGGTCCGCGTCCCCGCTTCGGTCTCCGGCCGCCGCCGCCTGGCGCAGGCCCACACCCTGGTCTTCGGTCGCCGCCGCCGGGCGCAGGTCCCCACCCTGGCTTCCGGCCGCCGCCGCCGGGCGCAGGTCCCCACCCTGGCTTCCGGCCGCCCCCGCCGGGCGCAGGTCCCCACCCTGGCTTCCGGCCGCCCCCGCCGGGCGCAGGTCCACACCCTGGCTTCCGGCCGCCCCCGCCCCAAGAAAGCGCCCCTGCGGCTGAAGGCGACGCTTCAGTTGTCGAATAGACGGGAAGCGATGGACCTGCGCGAACCCTGCCGCATTCTCGAGGCGGCTCCTTCTCGCAGCCGTGGAGTGCAGACTTCAGTCGAAGCGCGGCTCTTTCCCAAGGAGAGATGCCGCGCTTCCTTCTGGGTTGGCGCCCTCGGAGAAAAGCGCCCGATGCCGAAGAGCTGATCTGGTTGCCTGGGGACGCCCTCGA
>JACRCT010000625.1 GCA_016218885.1 Deltaproteobacteria bacterium
CGCCAGGCCCGGCGAGACTTCGTGGATCCGTGGCTCGTCGCCCACGCAAGTTGCGCCACGTAGCGCAACTTGGGGACCGCGCACTGCGTCGACGTCGACGCACTGAAGCTGGCCAGCCGAGCCCTCCATCCGTGACCACTCACGCGCGTCGACGAGGTCGCAGGCGCTCGAGGCTCCGCGAACGGCGAGAGCAGCATCGAGCCGAACTCCCCTCTCCCAGGGGCGTGAGCACCCGTTGGGAGAGGGGCAGGGGAGCGGGCCTTCCTACTCCCTCGTCCTCAGCCTTGGCGGGACGGTTCGCGGCTGGTCGAAGCAGAGCCTGCCAGCGGATCGTGGGCGCCGAGGAGTGGTCGCCGCGGGGCGCCTCTGCGCTAGCATGCGAACCGTGCGCGTCGCGCCCCCCAGCCACCTCGAGGTGGAGATCGGCACGTTCTGCAACCGCCGCTGCCCCTGGTGCCCCAACGGCTGGAGCGAGCGGGGCCAGCGTCACGACCGGATGCCGGAGCGCATCTGGCGGGCCTTGCTGCGCGACCTGCGCGCGACCCGCTTCGAGGGGACCTTCGCCTTCCACAACTACAACGAGCCTCTCGCCGACCCCTCGCTTCTGGGCCGCGTCCGCCAGGCCCGTCGGGCGATGCCGCATGCCCGGCTGTCGATCTTCACCAATGGCGACCTCCTCGATCGCCCCATGCTCGATCGGCTGGTCCGCGCCGGCGTCGACGAGATGCGGGTGACTCTCTACCCGCCGGCTCGGCGTGCGTTCGAGCCGCCCGATGCCACGGTGATCGCGCGTCTGCTGCGGCGCCTGCGCATCGGCCGCAAAGGGCTGCAGGTCGACAAGGAGCGCCGCATCGAGCGCAGGCTGCGGGTGGGGCGCGCGCTCCTGGTGATCAAGGTCCCGCGCATCGAGAGCTACTGCGATCGCGCGGGAAGTGTCGCCCTCGCGCAGCTCGCATCCCGGCGCCGGAGGCGGGCGGGCTGCCTCTACCCCTATCTCTCGGCAGCCATCGACTTCCGCGGCAACCTCAAGCTCTGCTGCCACGTCTACGAGACCTCGCGGCCCGAGGATCGGCCGTACGTGGTCGGCAACGTGGGTGAGACGCCCTTCTCCGAGCTGTGGGCCTCTGCGCGGCTGGACCGGTTGCGGGCTCGGCTGGCCCGGGCCGACTTCCGCGGGCTGCCGGCGTGCGCGCGGTGCACTCACCGGATGCGCCCGTGGATGATTCGCGAGGCCAAGCGGCGGCGCCAGGGTTGAAGGCGCTCGGCGGCTCAATCCTCGATGGCGATCCTCGTGCGCCCGGCGGCCAGAGCGGCCCAGACGGCGACGCGGCCGGCGACGATTCGCCCGTCCCGCACCCGCACGCCGCGCGGCTCGAGCTCGGGGAAGTCGAGGAGCGCGCAAACGAGCTGGTGGCCGGTGAGCCCAGCGTGCCGTGCCCGCAGCGCCGCTCCTTCGCTGAGCGAAGGGCGGGCAACTTTGGCGAGAGCGATGGACCGGCCGTGCGTGCTCGCCAGCGCGGCGCGCACCGGCGCGGTCGCGTCCTCGCGCAGGACGTCGCGGGCCGGGTCGACGAGCAGCACCGTCTGCTCGGGCGAGTGGGGGCCCTTGCCGATCGCGCTGGGGCGCGCGGCGTTGTAGAGGATGAAGGCGTCGTGGGCGCTCGAGCGCGGCACTCGCCAGAGGTGCAGCGTCGGCCGGAGGTGGCCGGACAGCGGAAAGGGCGCGCCCAGCATCTCCAGCGCCCGACCGAGCTCGCTTCCCTGTCTCGTGGCGGCGCGCGCGCCGATTCGTCGCTCGTCCACCAGGACCTTGAGATCGAGGTCGGAGCTGAAGCGGGGGTCGGGTCCGAACTCGCGCACGGCTTCCTTGCCCGCCAGCTCCAGGCGGCCAAGCCCGGCGAACACCGAGGGGTCGACGAGGCGCAGGCGGGCGCGCGACATGACTCTGTTCCCGCAGATCCAGATCGCCAGCAGCGCGTCTCCCAGCCGGGACTGGACCGTGCGCACGATGTCCCGCGCGAGAGACGGGCTCAGGCCGACCACCCACTCGTATCGGCGGGGCGACAGGCCGGGCAGTGCGATGTGCCCGAGCGCGCGGGCGAGAGCGCGCGCGGCGAGGTAGCTGTGCCGGCCCCAGGGCATCGTGAGGGCGCCTGCCGGCAGGTCCGCATCGAGGGCTTCGAAGTACTCGCGGGATCGGCCATCGCAGCGCCGACACATGGCGACGCGATCGCGCCCGCCGCCCTGCATCTGCGCCCGAAGCGCCTGGGCTTGGGGCCCGTTGAAGGCCTCGGCGAGCGACTGGTTGCTCAGGTTGCCTACCGGGTGCAGGCGCCGAGTGTCGCGGCTGCACAGGTGGATGTCGCCATTGGCGGCGATGGCCGCCTGGCACCACATCCTGTGGCAGGGAACGTGGAGGGGCGGGCAGGCCCCGCCGCGGCGATCACGCCGACCCTCGGCCAAGTACTCGGCGTCGAGGCGGAAGACCGCGTCGCTTCGGGTCGAGTTGCCCAGCGCTTCCAGCCGTTGGTGGTCGGCGCGAGAGCACACGGTGAGGGTCACCACCTGGAACAGGTGTCCGAGGCGCTCGGCGGCGGCGATATCCAGCAGATTGCCCCGGGCCCGCAGCCGCAACCTCGCTTCGGGCAGCTGCTCGCGGACGAGCTCGGCCAGCTCGAAGAAGCGCGGGTTGGCGAGCGGCTCATCAGACCAGTTGAGCGTGATCTTCAGTGGAAAGGGCGCGTGCCTCAGCTCACGCAGCAGCTTGCGCACGAGTCGCCTTTCGAGGACCGGCGACGGACCTCCAGGCCGCGGGCGCTGGGAGAGTCTTGGCGAGCAACGCCGCGCGCCGGCGTCACTCGTCTCGATGTGCAGATGGGTCGGAAAGTAGAGCAACGCGACACCCGGATCGCCTGGAGGCTCGAAGTCTAGCTGGGAGGACACCAGCGCGGCGACAAAGGGTGGCTTGACTCGATTCAGCAGATCTCTTCCTCTTTCCCTTTGCAGATCACCTCGCAGTCCGTCGGAGATCGCGGCGGAGAGGAATCACCATGGTGACCGCTGCGCGACCTCTCGCCTGGGCCCTGCTCGCCGCGGCGGTGGGGTGCTCCATCGGGACGGAGCGGCATCCGGATGCCTCAATGGCAGACGCCGGCTCCTCCGCACATTCGGGGCTCGACGCCTCTCGGCCCGACGCCGAGCCCCCGGCATCGGGCGACGCTGCCGTGGCGGGTGCAGACGCCTCGCCCGGGGCCGATGCGGGTCCCTCAGGCTGCGGGGATCCCGAATCGATGATTCCTTCCTGGATCACCTCGTTCGCGCCTGCCCGGGAGATCTACGTCGACCCGAGCGGTGACGACGGCCAGCCCGGAACGAGCCCGCAGGCCGCGGTGCGGACCACCAGCCGCGCCCTGGCGTTGGCCCAGCCGGGTACACGCTTGAACTTCGCGCCGGGGACCTATTCCGGGGGCCAGCTCTCGAACTTCGCCGGGACCCGGCAGGCCCCGCTGGTGATCCGCTCGAGCGGCGCGGCGCGCTCCGCCCGGTTCGACGGCGGCGGGGGCGTGGGGTTCCAGCTGTCCAAGGTGCACGCCGTCGTCTTCGACGGCATCGAGGTCTTCAACACCAGCGGGCACGGCATCCAGGTCGACTCCGGGGCAGCGCCGTGGGACGTGGCGAGCATCAGCAGCGACATCGCCATCCTCCACAGCTTCATCCATGACACCGGCTACGCCTCCACCAAGATGTCCCAGACCCGCTCGGTCTGGGTCATCGGCAACCTGCTGACCCGCGCCGGACGCGCGGTGGCGGGCCGCCAGAACGTGGAGTTCGTGGCGGTGGACGACACGGTGGTCGCCGGCAACGAGGCCACGGATTCGGGCGGGCACTTCAACGAGGTGAAGGGTGGGGCCAAGAACGCGGTGCTGTACCGCAACTACGTCCACGACAACGGCGGCGGAATCCTGGTGGGCGGCGACTGCACCGGCGTCCAATACCTCACCGACCCCAGCGCCACCTACGAGGCCCTCAACGTCCAGGTCTGGGACAACGTGGTGGTCAACGCCCCCAGCGAGGCTTTCCGCATCGTCAGCTGCCACCAGTGCCTGGTGGCGAACAACACATCGTGGAGCGTGGGGAACCAGACCAACGCCCTCAAGATCGTCGACATCGGCTTCGGTTCGGCGGCGGGCACCTGCGACCAGGGTGCGTTGCACAACGAGGACCTGACCATCGTCAACAACGTCTTCGCTGCCGCCCGTTTCGCCTGGGTCACCGCCAGCAACTCCGCGGCCATCCCGGGCCTCGTCCTCCACCACAACGCCTGGAGCGGCGTCGCCGGAACCGGCGGGGACGTCCCGTTCAAGGGAGACCCCGACTCGCTGTACGACGTCAATCTCGGCCTGGCCGGACCGCCCGCAGACCTGCGCCCGGGTGCGTCGAGCCCGCTGGTCGGCAAGGGCGTAGAGGTGCCGCAGGTCCCCGGCAACGCCGACGGGACCTGCTGGATCTTGGCTCCCAACATCGGCGCCTATTGAGCCGGCCCTGCGCTGCAGCCGACGCCGCGTTCTTCTCCGGCCCGCCGGGTTGATGCCCAGGGTGCGGCGAGCTAGCCTCCGCCCTCGTTCGCAAGCCCAGTGAAGCCCGCAGTCTCCTGGAGGACACTCATGCGCCTCTCTCTGGTGATCGCGCTCGTTGCCTGCGTCGCCCTCTTGCCCGCGTGCAAGCGCAAGGAGGAGCCCAAGCCCGTAGCGACGGCGACGACGATCCACAAGTCGGCGCCGTCGGCACCTGCTCCCATACCCGCCGCGGCCAGCAAGACCATCCCGCAGCCCGAGGCCGGCAGGTTCAACGTCGCCTTCGTCTACGTCGGGCCGGTGGGCGACGGCGGCTGGACCTGGGCCCACGATCAGGGTCGGCGCTTCCTCGAGGAGAAGGGGGCGGCGCACACCGCCTTCGTGGAGAGCGTCTCTGAGGGCGCCGAGGCCGAGCAGGTCATCCGCTCGCTGGCGCGCAAGGGCTTCGACCTCGTGATCGGCACCTCCTTCGGCTACATGGACGCGATGGAGGCGGCGGCCAGGGAGTTCCCCAAGACCCGCTTCGTCCACGTCTCCGGCTTCAAGAGCACCGGCGAGAACTACGGCAGCCTCTTCGGCGCGATGGAGAGCATGAAGTACCTCTCGGGAATGCTCGCCGGCGCCCGCGCCAAGGCCGACGGCCAGACCAAGCTCGGCTACATCGCCCCGTTTCCCATCCCCGAGGTGGTGCGGCTGGCCAACGCGGTGATGCTCGGCGCGCAGAGGACCTGCCCCGAGTGCACCCTGGAGATCCGCTGGATCAACTCCTGGTTCGATCCCTCGCGGGAGCGCGAGGCCGCCGAGTCGCTGTTCAAGTCGGGCGCCTGGGTCGTGGTCACCGGCGCCGACACCCCGGGCCCGGTGACCGCCGCCAAGGACGCCGGTCGCTGGGCGGTGGGCTACGACTCGAGCAACGCCTGCAGCTTCGCCCCCGAGCGCTGCCTGACCACCAGCTACTGGGTCTGGGGGCCCGTCTACCTCAAGCTCGTCGAGCAGATGAAGGCCGGCACCTGGAAGGCCACCCACGAGTACCTGGAGGTGGACAGCGGCATCGTCGGACTCTACGGCTTCATGGAAGGCCAATCGCCGCCGCCCGGCGTGCCGGCCGAGGTGGTGCCGCAGGTCAAGGAGGTGCTGGGCAGGATGCGGTCGGGCGCCTTCACCCGCTTCGACGTCTTCGCCGGGCCACTCGAGGACAACGAGGGCCGCCAGCTCCTCAAGGCCGGCGAGAAGCCCGAGCACGCGGACCTCGAGGGCCTGCCCGGCTGCAAGGTCTGCATGAGCTGGCTGGCCAAGGGCGTCGTCGGACAGCTCCCCGCGCGCAAATAGGCATCGGTCCCGATGGACTCTCCGGCGAGCCCTGCCAGTGCGCCTGCAGCCGCCGTCGCCTTGCGCGGGGTGAGCAAGCGCTTCGGGCAGCTGCAGGCGGTGGACAGGGTCGAGCTCGACCTCTTCGCCGGCGAGATCCACGCGCTGCTCGGCGAGAACGGCGCCGGGAAGACGACCCTGATGTGCCTGCTCGATGGGCTCTACCGGCCCGACGAGGGGCGCATCGAGGTGGGCGGCCAGGAGGTGCGATTCAAGAGCCCCCGCGCCGCGATGAAGGCGTCGATCGGGATGGTGCATCAGCACTTCATGCTCGTGCCCACCCTGACCGTGGCCGAGAACGTGGTCCTGGGTGCCGAGCGGATCCCCCTGCTGCTCTCTCCCAGGCGCCTGCGGGAGCGGGTGCAGGCCGCGGCGGAGCGACTGGGGTTGAAGGTCGACGCCGCAGCTCGCGTGGGCGACCTCTCGGTGGGCGAGCAGCAGCGAGTGGAGCTGCTGCGCGTCCTGGATCGCGGCGCGCGCGTGCTGGTCCTGGACGAGCCGACGGCGGTGCTCTCGCCGGCGGAGGTGGACGCGCTCTTCGAAGCGCTGCGGCGGCTGGCCTGTGAGGGCGTGGCGATCGTGCTGGTGAGCCACAAGTTCGACGAGGTGCGGCGCGTGGCGCGGCGGCTGACGGTGATGCGCCGTGGCGCCGTCGTGGCCCGCTTCGATGACCCCGCCAAGCTCACCGACGAGGCGCTCGCCGAGGCGATGGTGGGCCGCCAGGTGTCGCTGCGGCTGGAGAGGTCCGCGATCCAGCGCGGGGCTCCCGTCCTCGAGGCGGAAGGGCTGGTGGTCCTGAGCGATCGCGGCCTCCCCGCGGTGAGCGGGGCGAGCCTCGTCGTGCACGCCGGGGAGATCCTGGGAATCGCCGGCGTGGCCGGGAACGGGCAGGGCGAGCTCTTCGACGCTCTGGCGGGGCTGCGCAGGCCGCGGGCGGGGCGCATCGCGCTCGGGGGCGAGGACGTCACGAGCGCGGGGCCGCGGGAGCGCACTGGCCTCGGGCTGCGCTACGTGCCGGCGGACCGGACGAGTACCGGGACCGCCCCGGGCCTGACCGTGCAGGAGAACCTCCTGCTGCGGGCATACCGGTCGCCGCCTTGTCGCAAAGGCCCGTGGCTTCATCTCGACGCCGCGCGCGCGAGCTGCCTGGCGGCCATCGAGCGGCTGCAGATCGCGACCACGGGGCTCGGCCAGCCCGCGCGGATGCTCTCTGGCGGCAACCTCCAGAAGCTGGTGGTGGCGCGCGAGCTCGACGGCGGGGTTCGGGTCCTGCTCGCGATGTTGCCCACGCGCGGCCTTGACGTGTGGGCGACGGCCGAGGTCCGTCGCCGGTTGCTGCAAGCGCGAGGCGCTGGCGCGGCGGTGCTCTTGTGGTCCGAAGATCTCGACGAGGTCCTGGCGCTCGCCGATCGGGTGGCGGTGATGCGCGCCGGGAGGATCGTCGAGGTGCTTGAGCACGAGCGAGCTGACGTCGCTACCGTGGGGCGATTGATGATTGGGGGCTCGAATGCGGCTTGAGCTCGAGCCTCGGCTCTTGCACTCGCGAGCGGCGCTGGTCGGCATCTCGATCGGCTCGGTCGCGGTGGGGCTCTTGGCAGGCGCCGTCGTCCTGGCCGCGACGGGCATCGATCCCCTCGAGGCTTACGGGGCCATCCTGCAGGCGTCGCTCCTCGGCGGCGGCTACGCCATCTCCGACACTTTGGTGAAGGCGACGCCGCTGCTGCTGTGCGGGCTGGGTTGCGCGGTGGCCTTCAAGGCGCGGCTGTGGAACGTGGGTGCGGAGGGGCAGCTCCTCTTGGGCGCGTGGGCGGCGACCGGGGTCGCGTCATCGTGGCTGCCGCCCCAGACCCCGGCACCGCTGATGCTCCTGGCGATGGGGTTGGCGGCCTGCGTGGCAGGTGCGCTGTGGGCGGGGATCGCCGGTTGGCTCAAGGCGTGGATGGGAGTCAACGAGGTGATCACCAGCCTGATGCTGGTGTACGTCGCCCAGCGCTTCCTGGCCTTCTTCGTGTTCGGCGCCTGGAGCGAGGGCGGCTTCCCGCTCACCCCGGTCTTCCCGCGGTCGGGGTGGCTGCCGCGCCTGTCCGATCTGGCCGGCCGCTTCCCCGCACTCTCGGGGATCACGCTGCACCTGGGGCTCGTCGTCGCGCTGCTCGCCTGCGTGGTCATGTGGCTCGCGATGACCCGCTCGGTCTGGGGCTTCGAGATCCGGCTGCTGGGCGACAGCCCGAAGGCGGCGGCCTACGCGGGGCTCCCTGTGCAGCGCCGCGTCCTCATGACGATGCTCGTTGCCGGTGCGCTCGCCGGGCTACGGCTTCATCGCCATCGCGGTGGCGTGGCTTGGGCGTCTGCATCCGATGGGGGTCTTGGCTTCGTCGGTGGTGTTCGCGGCGCTGCTGGTGGGTGCGAAGGAGGTGCAGCCGGCGGGCATCGCCCAGATGCTGCAAGGAGCGGTGATGGTGATGGCCGTCGCGGGCGATTTCCTGGTGCGCTACCGGATTCGAATGAGTCCGGCAGCTTCACAGGCGTCGCCATGACTCCAGAAGCTTTCACCTTCCTCGAGAACCTGCTCGCGGCGGGCGTGGCCCGGGGGACGCCCATCCTGCTCGCCGCGGTGGGGGAGTTGCTGGCCGAGCGCTCAGGAGTCCTCAACCTCGGTGTCGAGGGGATGATGCTGCTGGGCGCGGCCGTCGGGTACTCGGTGGCGTGGGCGACCGGAAGTCTGGTGCTCGGCCTGCTGGCGGCGATGGCGGCCGCGGCGGCGCTCGCCGCAATACATGGCCTGGTGGCGGTGAGCCTGGGGGGCGATCAGGTCGTGTCCGGTCTGGGGGTTGGCTTCTTCGGTGCCGGATTGGCCGCAGTGGTGGGGGCCGACCTGGTGGGCGTGAGTGGAGTCCCGCGTGCGCCGACCTTCGAGCTCGAGGGCTTTGCGTCGCTCCCCATCCTCGGGCCCACGCTCTTCTCCCAGAACGTGCTGGTGTACGTCGGCTTGGCGCTTGCCGCGCTCACCTGGGTCTACCTGTACCGGACGCGTTGGGGGCTCAAGCTGCGCGCAGTCGGCGAGAGCCCGACCGCCGCCGACGCGCAGGGGATCCACGTCGGGCTCGTCCGACACCTGCACGTCGCCGCCGGCGGCGCGCTCGCCGGGTTGGGTGGCGCGTCCCTGAGCCTGGCGGTGACTCCGGGCTGGGTGGACGGCATGACCTCGGGGATCGGCTGGATCGCCGTGGGCCTGGTGATCTTCGGCGCTTGGGACCCGGTGCGGGTGGCCATCGGGGCCTATCTCTTCGGCGCCATTCGCAGGCTGCCGCTCGACCTGCAGGGCATCGAGGGGTTGCCGTTTCTGCGCAACCCCAACCTCGGGTACTTCCTCGACATGCTGCCGTACCTGTTCACCATCGCCGTGCTGGCGGTGGCCAGTCGCGGGAGCTGGAGGCAGAGGTTCAGCACCCCGGCCGCGCTGGGGACGGCGTTCGTGAGAGGCGAGCGGGGAAGGTGAGCCCTGCGATGCACGCTACCTATGCGCAATGCACCCTGATGCATTTCGGCCGCTCGTCGGGCTCCCAGTGCTCTCCCTGGTCTCTCTGCACCGCGTGATTCCGCCAAGTTGGCGCAACAGCTCAAGTGCACGCGGTCCTCCTGCGGTGGAAGTCGTCCTGCTTGGCCAGCTTTGCGGCCACAGCCAGCGCCGGGGCGCGGCCTCCGTTGGGGGGCTCAGCCAGGCCGCTTCCGCCAGCGGGCGCCACCCATTGCGGCGGACCAGCGTGGATGGCGAAGCCATGCCGCTGCCCGTGGGTCGCGAACCGCTTCGCGAGCCCCGGCCCTGGCGCAGGCCGGGCCTCTTCTGCGGCCAGCGGCGACCAGCAGCGCCGCGCCCACGAACCCAACGGGCGCCGATGCCAAGGCCCCGTGCGAAGCGCCGAGCTCGCCTCGGCTTCTCCGCGAGCCTCCAGCCAAGCCCGAAGTGTCGGCCCCCGCGAGTACGCTCGTGTCCATCGCGAGCGAGGAGGGGGGCACATCCAGATGCACAGGGGGAAGCCAGAAGGCTGGGAAGCAACCCCGCTGGTGCTGGCGCCTTGGCGCCGCTGGCGCCGGCTCCTGCCCGAGGAGGGCGCGCGATTGAGGAGCCGGTTGAGGAGGTTGTGAGGCGGGCGCGGGAAGGACTCGGTGGCGGGGCGGGGCCCTGCGGCGCGGTGAGTAGTGGATCTGGTGGACCCGCGGTGGCGAGACCAGCCTCGCCAAGCGCTAGGTCGCTGTCGTGGGCGATGACTCGATGTCGGCCGGCACCGGGGTGGCCGTGCCCTGGTGCTTGATCAGGACCTGCTTGGCCCCGATGATGACATGGGCATTGGTGAGGATGCGCCCGCCGGGGATGGCGAAGCCGGTACCGCTGGACGACCGGGACCCGCTGAGCCGCCATGGCGTTGCTCGAGTGAAAGACCTCGATGCGGAAGACATCTCCGTACGCCGGCTCACTGACATCGTGGACGCACCGACGGGTGCTGGAGCAACCCCAGGTGTCGCAGCATGCTGCAGGCGTGGAAGCTATCGAGCCCCCATAACTGCGGCCGCGGGTTGATCAGATTGGCGACGAGCATGTAGGTCACGGTCTTGCCGCCCTCCATGACCCCGACGAGTGCAATGGGCTCTTCACTCGACAGGACCTCGACTTCACCGATTCCGTCGACCTTGCCGCTCAGCCCCTCGACCGAGAGCCCGCCTCTCGAGAAGCTCAATGCCTCAAGGAAGCCGCCATCTAGCAGGAGCCAGAGCGCGGAGGTGACGACCCTCGCGCTCGGTGGCGGATTGGGGCCCGGCATCAGCGGGAGGGCATAACTGGTGAGCCCGTCCTCCTCGACTCGGACGAGGACACGATTGGGCCCTGGCGCATCGCAGAGCCAGGCGCGCGGCACTCCGGCGAGCGGGGGACACGCAACCGTCTTCTCCGATCCCTCGATTCGGTCCGAAAGGCAGGCGGACAGAAGGGTTTTGGCCTGCGTTTGATGATAGCTGTCGAGTGCTCCGACGAGGGGCTCGACCGCCTCGGCTCGCTTCAGCGCGTCGGCCCACTCATCCTCGCGGGGCGCCGGCCTCTGCGAATGGACAGCCGCCTCGAGGGCCTTCGCTATCGGGGGAGGACCACCGTCGGCAACCGCGGCCAAGTCGCGATTGATGCTGAGCGCAACTGCGATCCGCCGCTGCAGCCGCGCCAGTTCGCGGGCGTCGCGGTGCTCCTGAGCGCGCAGCTCCTCGAGCGAAGCGCGGACCTTCGCGTTCTCGCCCTCGACCTTCCGGATCTCGACGGGCACCAACTCCGGTCGAGCAGCGACCTCTTCGGCGGGCACGTGACCGCATCCCGCGATGGCCCCAAGCACCAAGCAGACCGTGTGCCTCATGGCTCGCCCCTACACAGCGCTTCAAGGTCGGGCCGGGATGGCGCACCGCACACCTTCTCGTGCCCGATGGGAGTGAAGCCCTGCGCGTTGAACTGAATCGCCACCAGACGCTTGGCGTCGTCGCGCCCCACCGCCGTGGGCCGGCCCTCGATGGTCGTCCAGGCTACGCCCCAATCCTCGCGCGCGGATTGCTGAACGAGCTCCGCAACGAGGTCCAGGCCTCGCAGAACAGGCTCCTCCTCAGCCTTCCCGATTGGGGCGGGCACAGAAAGCAACAGCGTCCGCCGATCGGTCTTGACCGCAGGGTTGCCCTCACGGGTCTCCTGGCGCACCCAGAACAGGCCAGGCGCGGGCGAGCCCAAAAAAATGAGGGAGACCTGTGAGGACCCTGAGGGACGAGTCGGCTCGCACGTCAGGGCCTGTCCCTCCACGGGATAGCAGGTCCAGCCGTCAGGAGTGCGGAATGTCCCGGGAGCCGTGGGCGGCGGACTGGATTCCTCGGGCGGGGTTTCGCAGTCCTCCAGGCACTGCCTTCGCTCGGCCTCGGGGTCGACGATCGGTTGGGGGTCATCGGTCGGCTCATCGTCACCGTGCCCGTCCTCCTCAAGCGCGGGACCCAGGTCGCCCATTTTGCCGCTGAACTGGAAGGTATTGCAGGGGTTGTCGTTCTCCCCGCAATTGCGCCGGCACCGGCGCCTGTTGGTTTCCTCGGTGCAGTCGGCGAGGGTCTTCGGCTCCAGGGCCTCATAGAGGTCGGGGTCGTACGCCGGCCAATCGGCGCCCCGTAGTCTTCCCCCCGCAAAGTAGGCGACGCGAAGGACCTCGCGGTGCGTCGGCAGGCCGCCGACGGAGAGATAGCGGGACTGAGGAGGAATATCGATGGCTCGCGTGCAGACCGCCGTCGTCGAACGCGGGGCAAGGGGCGTGCATCGCCAGGGGACGTCGATCGGAATCCGGCCGAACCGGTCGCAGGTCGCGACCGACCACTCAGAGTCGCAGCCCGCCAGACTCTCGGGGTGCCCCTCGCAGTCCTTCAGCACCCGAGAGACACCGGCGGCGGCTCCGCCGAGGTCCGGCGCGACCTCAACCATCGCCGCCGTCCACAGGCGCAGCTCCTGGGCGCTGGCGCTGAGCCAATTGCCGCGGGTGTTCAGGGTGAGCCAGGTGCACGCGGCACGAGCCTCCAGGAGCAGCCGACGCTGCGCCTCCAGGCGGCTGGAGAGCTCCTTTCGTTCCTGCGCGGCGGCCTGCGGCTCGGACCGCAGCTCCGTCCGCGGTGAGGTGCACCCGAGCAGCACGACCGTCAGGGCAGCAGCGTATGGAAGCCTCATTCCTCTCTCCTGACGCGTGGACACGAGGCGCTAGTGACGTTTAGCGAATAGAGGAAAGGATCTGCAGAACCGAGTCAAGGCGCTCCGGCTCGATCACGCGCATCCCCTTGGACAGATTCCCGAGGTGTGCGCCGCCCTGGCGAAGATCGTCAGGTTCGCGGGTCCGGAATAGCTCGTCCGCCCCAATCGGCGACCAGCCAGAGTTCTATACGTATAGAACTCCCCGACCCCAAGTAGCAGAGATCACTGGGCTGGCCTCGTCCTTCGGAAGGAGCCGTTGGCTGGCACTGCGAGTACTTCGCCAGCGCCCTCACGATCCTCCTGCGCACCGTGAAGGCGGCCCGAATCGTGGAGCGCATGGCGCTCGTCACTCACGGCCGTGGATTGGCGCGGAAGAACTGCCAGGCGGCCTCGCTCGCGTCGAAGGTCGTGCTCTGCGGCCCGTCCGCCGGGCAGTCGACGGCGCCTGGCTTGGGTTGACCTCCGGGCCAGCTGTGCCCACCGCCTTCGATGGCGCACAGCACCACCGGCGCGTCACAGCCGTCGTGCGACGTGCAGCGGCCGTCGCCTTGCTCGAAGGAGAGGGAGGTGGTGGCTTCGCAGCCGTCCGAGGAGGTGGAGGCGCGGGACCTCGTCGTCGAAAACGGGCTGGATACGCCGGTGGTCGTGCGCATCGAGCTGGACCGCGAAGGAGCCCGGGTCGCCTGCACGGGGGCCGAAGGATCCGTCCGCGTCCATGCTCAGGAAGCAGGGGAGACGGTGCTGGAGCGGTTCGTCGAGCTCCCGGGTGGCGTGGACTTGGCGAAGTGCCAAGGGATCCCGATGGTCGTGCTGCCGGTCGAGTTGCCGGCTGAGGAGCCAGGCGGCGCCTCCATCGCCAGGTTCTGGGACGAGAAGCGTGCAGCCAATACCCCCCTCGACCTGACGGGCGGACGCGTTTGGCTGATGGTGGGGCGGCTTTCCGCTGCGGCAGGCGGGCAAGCTGCTGGGATGGGGGCTCGCCAAGCCAGCACGCTGAGGATTGGTAGCCTGATCCAAGAGCACAGACGCATTCCAAGGCGTTGCCTGTCGGAGGCCAGGACGGCACAGTTTGCGTGGGGGTGAATTGCCATGGGGAAGATCACGATCAAGAGCTTCGGCAGGCCGGACGAGCGGCGGCCGTTCACGGGAAAAGGGTTCATGGACGTGGTCAAGCTGGGGGACGGCGTCGTTGGCCGCGCGGTATTCGAGCCAGGCTGGAGGTGGTCGACCCACGTCAAGCCGATCGCGGGCACGCAAAGCTGCGACACGTCCCACCTTGGCTACGTGATCTCGGGACGAATGCACGTCGAGATGGACGACGGCGAGCAAGCGGAGATTGGACCGGGCGACTGCGTGATGATCTCGCCTGGCCATGATGCGTGGGTGACCGGGAACGAGCCCTGCGTGATGGTCGATTTCGGCAGCCTCGAGCAGTACGCAAGACCCCGAGGTGCTCGGCCGACCTATGCCGAGGAGCCCGCTGCTCCCGGACCGCAGATCTAGCCTGGGCCGGCGAGTGCGCTGAAATGCGTCGGGATCGGGAGGAACCGCTATCGGACTGGTCCACCCCGTCTTGCGCAGAGCCATCCGGCTCGAGACTCGGCGGATCTGGCAAGTGAGGTCCGGGGGAGTCTCGCGCGCCCTTCCACCGCGCCGGCGACGGGAGCTGGGGCGGTGGGGGCGCCGGCGAGCAGACCCGGTGACTGGGCTCCGGGGAGGTAGCCGAAAACCTCGTCTCCGAGGATGATGCGGCACGTTCCAACCGCTTTCCGGGAGCGGTCTCCCCGCCGAGCCGCTCCCGCCTCCAGGAGGCACCATGCGAGCACTCGTCAAGGCGAAGCGCGAGCCAGGACTCACCCTGCAAGACGTTCCGATGCCCGAGATGGGCCCCAACGACGTCCTCATCCGCGTCCACAAGTCGGCCATCTGCGGCACCGACGTGCACATCTGGAAGTGGGACGCTTGGAGCCAGAAGACCATCCCCGTGCCCATGACGGTCGGGCACGAGTACGCGGGCGTGGTGGAGAAGGTGGGCGCAGCGGTGACCGGCTTCGCCCCCGGGGACCGCGTCTCCGGCGAGGGCCACATCGTCTGCGGTCACTGCCGCAACTGCCGCGCCGGCAAGCGCCACCTCTGCCCCAACACCGTTGGCGTGGGCGTGAATCGCCCTGGCTCGTTCGCCGAGTACCTGGTCATCCCGGCCGTGAACGCCTTCAAGCTGTCGGACGCCATCAGCGACGACATCGCCTCGATCTTCGACCCCTATGGCAACGCGGTCCACACCGCCCTGAGCTTCGACATGGTGGGCGAGGACGTGCTCATCACCGGCGCCGGCCCCATCGGCATCATGGCCGTGGCCATCTGCAAGCACGTGGGCGCCCGCAACGTGGTCATCACCGACATGAACGAGTACCGGCTCGAGCTGGCCAGGAAGATGGGTGCCACCCGCGCCGTGAACGTGGCCAAGGAGGACCTCAAGAAGGTCACCAAGGAGCTGGGGATGACCGAGGGGTTCGACGTGGGCCTGGAGATGTCGGGCAGCGGCGAGGCCTTCAAGTCCATGATCGGGTCGATGGTGAACGGCGGCCGCATCGCGCTGCTGGGCATCTTCCCGGGTGACGTGGCCATCGACTGGGGCCAGGTGATCTTCAAGGGCCTGTTCCTCAAGGGCATCTACGGCCGGGAGATGTTCGAGACCTGGTACAAGATGGCCGCCCTCATCCAGAGCGGGCTCGACATCGGCCCCATCATCACCCACCGCTTCCCCATCGAGGAGTACGCCAAGGGCTTCGAGGCGATGCTCAGCGGGCAGTCGGGCAAGGTCATCCTCGACTGGGGCGTGAAGTAGGTCCTCCTTCCAGCGCGCAGCTGACCCGATGAGTCTCGGACCGCCAAGGTTCGAAGCTCATCGGCTCTGAGGGCCTTCTCCCACGTCGGCCCGCGGGTCGACGACGGCCGAAGCTGATCTCTGCCGGGTGCTCTTGCGAGCGGAGATCAACGACCCCAACCCGATGGGAGGCGAGCCGGCAGCCGGAGCGGCTCCCTCGGCCATCTTCCGCAGCTCGGCGGCGATGCGCGCGTGCACCAAAGCTCGCAGCTTGGGCACCTGGTCGACGGTCATCCCGGCGGTGGGAATCGGCTCGAGGACACGCGCCACCGCGCGCGCCTCGCCGAACCACAGGCTCCCCTTGGGGCGGCACTCCCGCGTCCCCTGCACGACGACCGGCAGCACCGGGACCTGCGCCTCGATGGCGATCTGGAACGCGCCGTCCTTGAAGCTCTGCAGCAGGCCGTCGGGGCTGCGAGTGCCCTCGGGGAAGAGCATCACGCTCACCCCCGCCGCGAGCGTCTCACGGCAGGCCCTGAACATGTCCTCGACCGAGGCGCGCTCCCCCCGGCGCAGAGGGATGTCTCCTCCGCAGCGCATGAGCCAGCCAATCACCGGCTGGCGAAAGAGCTCCTCCTTGGCCACCCAGCGCATGTCCCAGGGCAGCTTGCTGAGGAGGAAGGGATCGGCTGTAGAGAGATGGTTGGCCACTACGACGAAGGGCCGCCTGTCGATGGTCGCGGGCGCTCGCCCCTCGACCGAGAATCTCCACGGCGGCGCGCAGGCGCCGGTGAGCCGGCCGAAGCGGCGCATCCAGCGGCCTCGGACCCGGCGGCCCGGGTCGTCCTTCGCCAGCAGCGCCACCAGCGCCATGAGCGGCACGAAGGCCAGCGCCAGCACGAAGAACTCGAAATAGGTCAACAGCCCGAAGGCAACCCGTCTCATGGGCGGCCATGCTGCGGGCGCATTGTCATGGAAGTGTCTGGCGCGCAGGTGAGGGAAGATCCCCCCCGAGGGAGCGCGCGCCGCTTCCAGGCAGAGCTCATGCTCGACCGATTCTCGAAAATCTCGTCGATGGGTCGCGTCCGCCGCAGTCTCTCGGCCTCTTCAGCTATTCAGCTGTCGCTTCCAGGCGTTGGCGCTGAAGTCCCTTCTGCCCCACCCGTTGCCGATTCGGACAGCGAATTCCAGGAAATTGGGGGGAGGGCGCTACAGCGCAGCTGTGAAGATCCGATGGAGCTGGAAACCTCGGTAATCGCTTCACAGATGCTTCCAGCGACGACGGCGAATTGTGACGTGATGCGAATTCCGCTCCATGGCACGTCGGCTGCTTCACACCTCGCGCTGATTGCCAGGAGGAGCACATGCTAGCTCGAGCCGTTGGCCGCATCCCCTGGCGAGCGCGGTGCGCAAGGCGATCCCCGAATGTGCCGATGGAAGGGAGCGTGACCGAATCGAGGGGCCCCCGCGCCATGCGACGGCCGCAAATCATGGAGGCAACATGAGCTCCGGCGGGGCCATCGGCGAGGTTGTCCCCCTGCGGATGCAGCGCATGTCCCCGAGCAGCGCGGGCGACCGACTCCGATCCGAGCGCGGGAACGAAGAGTTGCACCTGGTCGCAGAGGAGGACTTGGGCGCCCTGCGGGAGCGGTTCCTCCTGGCGATCGTGGAGGCCTTGGGGTTCTCGATGACCGGTGAGGTCGTCTTTCGAAGCGGGGACCACTCCGGCCGGGTCTTCGCGCACAAAGGCAAGATCGCCTGGGTTACCTGCTCGCGGGTTCCCTCCACCCTCTCCGAGCGTCTGGTCGAGCAGGGGATACCCCGAGGCGATCTCTCCCAGATCTTCCAGGAATGCCAGAACACGGGTCGCAACTTCGCCGAGACGATCGTCGAGTGGGGCCTGCTGGAGCGAGACAAGCTGCGCGGGGTTCTCCTTGGCCAGGTTGCCGAGTGCATGCTCGAGCTTCTCCTCAACCCTCCGTCGCTGGTGATGGCGGCGCCCTCGGTGCGCACCTATCGCGGAACCCTGGTCTTCGACCTCGACGAGGTCCTGAAGGAGACGGCGAAGCTGGACACGGATGGCCGCGCGCAGGCCGCGCAGATGCTGGCCCGGTTCGCGTCACCGAAATCGGCGCCGCCCAAGGACCTCGCCGCCACCAAGCCCACGCTCGACCCTCCCCGGGGCGCAGGACAGGCGGACGAGGATGGGGTGGCCTACCTCCCCCTCGCAAGAGGCCGCGCGAACCTGAAGCACCATCTCGTGGAGCTACGGGCGATCAAGGGCTACAAGGCTTCGGGGATCATCAGCCCGACCGGCGAGGTGCTCGCCGCCGACTCCACGGACCCGAGCATCGACCTCGAGCTGGTCGGCGCCGCTCTCAACGACCTCTTCCTGTCCACCCAGACGGCCTGCAGGAGCATCGGCCTGGATCCCTGCTCAGAGCTCCTGGTCAACCTGCGGCACGGCTGCGTTCTCGCGCGCTGCTCAGGCGAGCCCTCGCAAGAGCACCTCCAGCTCCTCTGCGTCCTCTCCGAGGAAGGCAACCCCGCGCTCGCGCGCATCAGCCTCGAGCGAGAGGCGAACAAGCTCCTCAAGAGCGTCCCCAGGCGGGCCAACGCCTGATCAGGACCTCGGATGCTCATGGCCGCTCGGCTCGAACCTCAGCTCGAGCGTGCTGCGTCCAGCCAGAGCTGGTCGGCGCGCTCTTGGAGCTGGGCGGCGGTGCGGCGCAGCCCGGCAGCCGAGGCGGCCAGCGCCTGCGCAGAGCCGTTGACCGCCACAGCAGTCGAGGCCTGCTCCTCGGAGGAACGGCAGAGCGCCTCGGTGGAGGTCCGAATGCGCTCGATGGACAGCGTCACCTGCTGCACCCCTTGAAGGACCTCGCTCGACTGCAGGGTGGCGTCGCGCGAGACCTCCTCGTGGCGCGCCACTCCCAGCGCAAGGCGACGGGCCGCCCCCAGCACCTCCAGCACCCGCTGTCGCAGGGCATGGGCGTGCGCGGCCACTGTCTCCGAGAGCTTGCTCGTCTCGCTGGACACCACGGACAGCCCGCTGGCGCTTCCCACCCGGGTGGCGGCGAGTCCGGCGTTCAGCGCCAGGACCCCGATCTCCTCGGCGATCTCCGAGACCTGCTGAGCCGCCTCGCCGATCTCCACGACCCGCTCCGCCATCGTGAGCGCGCCCTGGGCCAGCCCAGCGCGCGCGGGCGCCGCCTCCTGGACCTCGCGCTGCGCGTGCGCCTCGATCTGGCTGCGGCCTCCCGCGAGGGCCGACTCCATCGCCGCCGCCAGCCGTTGTGTGGCTTCGGCTCCGTCGATGGCCTGGCGCGCCCCCTGGTCCACCTGCCCCGCAGCGCCGGACAGCCGCTCGGCGTCGCCTTCGAGCTCGCCGGCGCTGGCGTCGATGGAGGCGAGCACCCGCGACACCTCTCCGAGCGCTCCTGCCAGGCTCGCGACCCGGGTGCGCTCCCGGGCGAGGAAGCCGGTCAGCTCCTGGTTGCGGCGGTCGAGCTCCGCCAACGCATCGTCCTGACCGCGGTGGACCCGCGCGCCGATGACGTGGTTGAGGACCGCGAGGACCACCGCGGAGACTCCGGCGACCACGCCGGCGAAGACCACGGTGGGGTGGGCGTAGTCGCCGGCGCGCAGCGCGGTCGGGACTGCCCAGATGGAGAGGAGCAACCCGAGGTGCATGGCGAACGCCGGCCGAAGCCCCAGGGGCACGTGCATGGCGATGATGAGAGGGACGACGCTCAGGACCACCATCGCCGACAGATCGCCGGTCACGAGCATGATCGCCCCGGAGGCGAGCCCCGCGACCTGGCAGGCGGCGAACATCAGCGCGAGCAGCCACCGGTCCCCGATGCGGGGAAGCAGCACGAGCGCCAGGCCCGCCAGTGAGGCGTAGCCGAGGCGAATCGCCACGATCCAGGAGAGGAGGTCGGGGTTCGCCAACCCGTCGGTGACGGCGAAGACCGGGAAGACGACCAGCCCCATCAGCAGGATGAAGCGGTTGCGCCGCCGCAGGCCGGGGAGCTGCTCGCGCACCTGGCCGCTCATGGGGCCGCTCTCGAGGTGGCGTCGAAGGCCGCGAGCCCACGCGCCACCGAGTAGAGCTCCTGCGCGGAGCTATCGAGCTTCTGCGTCGACTCCTTCAGTCGCTGAGCGACGCCGGCCAGCGCCCCTGCGCACTCGCCCTGACGCCGCGTGGCGGAGTCGATCTCTGTGGCCCGCGAGCGGATGGCGGAGGCACGCTCAGCCACCAGCTCCAGCTGTGCCAAGGCCTGCCTCGGCCCGAGCGCCGCCTGGTCCTGTTGCTGCGAATAGAGCCGCGCCTCCCGCTCCAGCCGGCATGCGGAGGCGAGCAGCGCCTTGGCCAGCTCCGCGATCCGCCCCGAGCGGGCTCGACCCTCGGACGAGAAGCCCCGCATCTTGACCGCCAAGGCGTCGACTTCCCTCAGGCCCAGCCGCGGCGCCTCCACTGAAGCGTTGAGGGCCAGGGTGGCGCTCTGCCGCACGCTGCGCACCACCGCCTCGGCGCCCTGCGCGATCCGTTGGGCGGAGGCGGCGATCGCCTCGGCGTCCCCGACCAGCTGCTTGCGGCTGGTCGCCCCCTCTTCACGATCCCGCCGGTCCAGCTCCTCGAGCCGTGACTGGCTTCCCCTCGTGAGCGCGTCGATGGCCGTGCCTGCCTGCGAGACCTGCCGCCCGTCGCGGGAGGTGGACTCGAGCCCCGCCTGCAGCTGCATCGCCGCTGCGGCCAGCCCCTCGCCCTCGCGCCGCAGCCCGAGCACGCTCTCGCGCAGCACCTCCGCCGCGCTCGACAAGCCCTGGAGCAGGGCTTCCACTTCGCGCAGCCTGACCTGGTCGCGGCTCAGCGTCGCGCTGACGCCGTCGTGGGCGCGCTCCAGCTTGTCCCGCGTCTGGAGCTGCCGCTCCCTCAGCTCTCGCAGGCGGGCCGCATTGAGGGCCGCAAGGACCCCCATCAGCAGATTCGCCCCCGTGCCCGCGACCGCCATGGGGCGAAGGGGCTCGGAGATCTCCGCCCACAACCAGGCCACCGGGATCGCGCCGCACAGGAGCTGGGAGACGACGAACAGCGGCAGCCCCGCGCGGCGGGGCAGGTGCACGAACGAGGAGGTCAGCGGCGTGACGAGTATCCCGATCACCAGCGGGGTCAGCACGCCCCGCTGTAGATGGGCAATGGCCCAGGCGGCCCCCGAGATGGCCAGGACGGTGGCCCACACCAGGAGGGTCAGGCGCCCGATGGGCGCGAAGCGCAGGACCCACCACAGCCCCAGAATCACCGCCGCCGTCGCCGCCCGCAGC
>JACRCT010000038.1 GCA_016218885.1 Deltaproteobacteria bacterium
GAGCTGGATGTCGCCTTGGCTCGGCTGAAGGAAGTCACCTGCTAGGAGCATGGATATGAGCAAGAAGCGTGGGCATGTGGGCGGAGACGTGGTGGCTGACGTTCGTGCCAGGATGGCCAGGGACCCCGAGTTCGCCGCAGGTGTGCAAGCTGAGTATGACCGGCTTCAGCTCGCCAGGAAGGTTCGATCTGCCAGGCAGGCTCGTGGGCTATCGCAGGCCTCCCTGGCGAGGATGGTTGGCACGAAGCAGCCTGCGATCGCCCGACTCGAGCGCGGTCACGTGTTGCCTCGCCTAGATCTACTCGAGCGGATCGCGAAAGCCCTCGGCGCCCACCTCCACGTCGACCTCGAACTCGTTGAAGAGAGGACTTGAGCTCATCAGATATCCTCTGGAGCAGGCCCCGTCTGAAGCCGAAGCTCATTGCGACGATGCTCGGGCACGCCGACACGGACGCAACCGCGCGCTACACGCACGTCCAGGCCTCGGCGACGGCGCCTCTCACCGAGGCTCGCTGGGCGCGGCTGTGTGGAAGCGGGCAGGGCGCAACCCGAGGCGCCCGCGTCTTGTTGGCAGTTCGCCACGAGTGCACGCGCACCTTTGCGGAACTGCGGCGAGTCCCTGCTGTCTAAGCGGCCATGCCGAGCAGGCGACGTACGAGATTGAAGATGAGAAGCACGCTCTGGGATTGGGCTGTGCCGATAGGTTCGCATATGGCACCGGTAGCGAGCCTGTTTGTAATCCTCGCTATCCACCTGCTCAATGGCTTCTCGCCTTTCGGCGAGTGGTATTGCTGGTGTGGGCCAGACATACCCCTACCTGTGGCGATGAACGGCGAGGAGTTGACGCGTGCCCCGGTGATCCAGATCTCCAAAGACGCGATCGTCCTCGAAGGCGAACAGCTCGCGCTAGTGGCCGACCTCGCCCACGATGAGTACTGGAACATTCCTACGCTCGAGGAGAAGTTGCGCGACCTCAAACAGCGCTACGACATCATTCACCAACTTGATCCCGCAGCGAAGTTCGAGGGCGAAATCAATATCCAAGCGCACAGGGAGCTGAGGTTTCAGACCATCAAGCGAGTCATGTACTCCTGCGGTCGCGCTGGCTATCGCCGCTTGAGCTTAACCGTCGAGTCTTTTCGTGACTGGCCTCCGACGAGATAGCTGAGTGAACGGACGGCGGTCGTGTCGCTGCCTGCTCCGGGCAGGCGAAAGCGGTCAGGGAGTTCACTCAGGGACCTGCAACCGGCCCTCCGAAAAAGGGCGGCGGGTATCGTGTTGTTAGATCATGGAGGTGCCCGGTCCCGGGGCCTACTTGATGCCCGCGGCCTCCTCCATCTTGGCGACCTTCTCGCGGATGTAGCGCACCCGCTGCACGAACTCGGGCTGGGCCTGGCTCAACACCGCGGGATCGGCCGGCCGCGGCGAGTGGATCTCCTCGATGATCGTCCCCGGCGCCGTGGAGAACAGGGAGATGAGCACCTGCCGGGGCTTGGCACCGGAGGTGCCGTCAATCGCCCATAGGGCCGAGCGAAGGCCATTGGGCTACCGCGGAGAGCGACAGGCTACTGTTGGGCTATCGGGACAAAGGAGGAGCCGGGTGCTTGCTCTGCAGGTGGAGAAGCCCAAGAAGGTATCGATGCCCCTCGGCACCAGCTGGATGCTGGCAGGCTGCATGGAGGCTCGAGGAAAGCAGGACCTCCGTTCAGCCTCGGGGATATCGTGCCGCAACTCCCCACCATCAGCGTGCAATTGGTCAGGAAGGTGCTGAGGCAGATGAAGGATGCAGGGGAGGTTCGCCTGGTAGGACGCGGTCCGGGCGCGTTGTGGGAGGTGGTCGCTTCCAGGGAGTGAGTCAGTCGGGCGATCGATGTTGAACACCGAGGCCATCTGCTCCTCCCCGGTCGCGAGGCTGCCGGCTCTTGAACCACACGCTGAACCGATGGTTCACCGAGTTGGCTGCCGAAGCCGGCATCCGCCGCATCGCCATTCACGAGGCTCGCCGCGCCTCCTGCTCCTTGGGCGCGCTGGCCACCGCCCGGTACCACGCACGTCCAGGTCGAGGCGACGGCGCCGGTCGTCGAGGCGAGGTGGGCGAAGCTGGTTGGGCTTGGGAAGGTGAAGTGACTGATCAATGAGGTCACTCGCGCTGGTGGTGGCTTCCGCCACGGCCTGGTTTGGCTCCAGTTCCCTTCCCCGGCGGCAGGCCGCTTTTCTTGTGTAGTACTCTTTGCGAATGCGACGGAGCGAGTGGCTGGAGCTTTTTCTTTTGGGTCTGTATCCCGCTGGGGTTGCTCTCGCGACCGGCGCTTCCTCCTTGCAGGTCCTCTTCGCGTATCTGGCGCTGCTTCCGCTGTACTTCGCTCAGGTGCTCCTCCATGAACTGGGGCACCTACTCGTCTCACGCGCCCTCGGCTTCGCCCCGACTCATCTCCGCGTCATGGTCCTCAATGTGGACCTCGTTGCTCGGCGCGTCGGGATTGGTCTCCAGCGCGACGACCTGGACCCGGCAGCTGGCCTGGTCTCGTTTGCCTACGGCCTCAGCCGCCGCGGCAAGTGGCGATTTCGCCTCGTCGGATTCGCCGGGCCGGGAGCAAACTTGGTCGCATCGACGGTCGCCCTCGGGTCTCTTGGCTTTCAGGACTGGACCGGCACCCTTGCCGGCACCTTCATCGTGATCGGCCTTTTCATGGGCGCCGTGAACCTCATTCCTCTCGGGGCGGCCGGAACCATTGCCTGGGGCAGTGACGGCGACCTCGTCTTCATGACCCATGCCTTTCGTTCGGGCTGGGCCTCCGGGGTCGCCCAACGCGCCTGGGCCAAAGGGTTGTGCGTCAGCGATGTGCTGGACCTAGAGGACCTCGAAGACGCCCTCGCGGCGCCCGATGATGTGCTAACTCCGCTGGACGTGGCGTGGATAGCAATCTGCGCCGAAAAGGCCCTACCGAAGAAGGCGCGGCCGCAGGTGCGCGACCGCCCCCACCTCCTGGGCGCCGATTCCTGGCTGAAGGCGGCCTACCTCACCCATGCGATTGCCTGGTTGGCCTTCGTGGATGATGATCTCCCGGCGGCGCGCACCAGGCTGACAGCGCTCGAAAAACTCGCTTCGGGCTCAAGTTGGGCTGTGCTGGCGAAGGGGGTCGTGGAACACGCCTCTGGCAATCGCGCGAAAGCCCTTCGTTTGCTTGCTGACTGGAAGACTTCCATGGCGCTGAGCCCCGACGGTGCTCGCAGCTTGGCTAGCAGCAGTTGGATCGTCAGGAAGTTGGAGGAGAGTTCGGGGAGGATATCGTTCTCCTATTCCTACGTCCCCTGCTAGCCATGGCAGCGCACGGACAGGGCGCTATCTCTACTTCTTCCTCTTGCCGGCAGCCGGAACCGAACCAGTCAGGCCAAAGCTTTGGTGTTCGCTTGTTCGCCATTTCACAAGGTACTCAGGGACCAGACTCAGGGGGGCTGCACCCGGCCGCGCAGAAATCCACCACGATTCCGCCAAGTTCCACGGCCACGGACCCGGGAATCGAACCCGCGTCCAAGGGACTGGCCCGAGCTTCTATCCGTGCACGCGCTGCGGCGGCGCGGAGAGGATCTCCGGGGCCGCCACGTCGTCCACGGTGAGCCCGGAGAACGACTGCAGCTCGCCGATGGCTTCCTCGGTGGCCTGGACGCTGCGGGCCACGTCGTCCACGTCGTGCGTCAGAAGGCCCGGGTCCTGGCGATTGACGGCCAGCTCGGCGATGCCGGTGAGCTTGGCGGCGATGCGCTCCATCTCCAGGGTCACGTAGTCGTGGTTCTCGCGGGCCTTCTTGATGTTGTCGCGGCGCGCGGCCACCGTGCTCAGCGTGTCCTCGATGCTCTTGCGCTTCTTCTCCGCCATGGCGTCGCCCAGCTCCTTGGGCAGCTCCTCCAGGCGCCGCTTGGCGTCCTTCTCCAGGCGGTCTAGCTCGCTGGGGTCGATGGACTGGAAGAAGTTCTCCAGCCCTCCCTTGGTGTGCAGCAGCTTGAGGTAGACCCACAAGAGCCGGTTCACCCCGGACAGCTGCTCCTGGGCCACCGTCCCCACTCCCAGGTCCTCCTCCGAGGGCTCGCGGCCGGCGAGGTCGGCCAGCACCGTGCAGCGCGCGCGCAGCTCGTCGAACTTCTGGCGGTAGCGCGGGTCCAGGCCGCGGTAGAGCTCGTCGAAGCGGGCCTTCATCGCCTTCAGGCCCGCCGCGGCCTCCGCTGCCCCCAGCTGCGAGTCGATGGCGCGGTGGAAGCGGGAGTTGGTGCCGATCATCCCCAGGTAGGCGATCTCCGCGGCGCCCAGCAGCGGCAGCGCCACGTCGGCGTGGCCGGAGATCGCCGCCGCGATCGCTCCCGCGCCCAGGAACAGCAGGTTCCAGCGATTGGCGAATGCGGCCTTGAGGTAGGTGGCGAAGCCTTGTCGTCCGGCCATGAGTTGGGTCCCGGGGCCTACTTGATGCCCGCGGCCTCCTCCATCTTGGCGACCTTCTCGCGGATGTAGCGCACCCGCTGCACGAACTCGGGCTGGGCCTGGCTCACCACGGCGGGATCGGCCGGCCGCGGCGAGTGGATCTCCTCGATGATCGTCCCCGGCGCCGTGGAGAACAGGTAGATGCGGTCCCCCAGGAACACCGCCTCCTCGATGGAGTGGGTGACGAAGAAGACCGTGCCCTCGGCCTGCGACCAGAGCGTGATCAGCAGGTCCTGCATGCGCAGGCGGGTCATCGGGTCGAGCGCGCCGAAGGGCTCGTCCATCAGGAGGATGCGCGGGTTGAGGATCAGCGAGCGCGCGATGGCCACCCGCTGCCGCATGCCGCCGGAGAGCTGGTGGGGATACTTGCGCGCGTCCTTCTGCGGGTTCAGCCCCAACTTGGCTATCCAGGCCCGCGCGCGCTCGTGCCGCTCGGCCCGGGGGATCCCCGCGCACTCCAGGCCGA
>JACRCT010000626.1 GCA_016218885.1 Deltaproteobacteria bacterium
ACCACTGCCCAGGGGAAGTCGGGCTGATTGGGCCACTCGACCACCGCGTACTCGCCCTTCTCCAGACGCGCCTTCACCTCGTCTTCGATGACCAGCCGGCGCATCTTCTGGGAGCGGGTGGTGAAGAAGAAGGTGTGCTCGCCGATCTTGGTCTCGACGCGATTGGAGGCGACGATGGAGGCGATCTTCGTACTCTTCTCCGCATGCTCCTTGTTCAGCCGGGTAGCCCGCTGCTCGGCCGATTCGCCTGGACGGGCGTCCTCGGACACGAGACCAGCCTGGATGAGCTTGTCCTTGAGGCTCTGCATGGGCGCACCTTCCTCGGAATGAGGCCCCAACACTAGATCCCCGGCCATTCCACGCAAAGCCCGCTTTGCGTCCAGGCCCTCGGCTGGTCGCCTATGTGCTTTCCCGAACTCGATGCGCCTCGGGACCCGGTCCCGCCGGGGCCCCTTCTTGCTGACCGGTCACCGGCTCAGGTAGAAGAGCGGGGGCACCAACTCCAACCAACCCCTATAGGAGGGGAAACCATGGAAAACAGCGGCGCGGGAATCGGAATCGTCGGCCTCATCGTCTATTTGGCAGTCCTCGTCTTCTTCCTCGCGTGTGGCTGGAAGATCTTCGTCAAGATGGGCCAGCCGGGCTGGGCCGTCCTCGTTCCTTTCTACAACTACTACGTACTGACCCAGGCGCTGAACAAGCCGATCCTGTGGTTCGTGCTGATGCTCATCCCCGGAGTGAACTCGATCGTCGGCCTGATCCTCGGCTGGGAGACCATCAAGGCTTTCGGCAAGGGCGCCGGCTTCTTCGTGGCGACCCTCTTCTTCGGGTTCATCACCATTCCGATGCTGGCCTTCGGCAGCGCGACCTTCACCCCTCCGGCCGCCCCGGCTACCGCAGCCGCCTAGCCAACGACCTGCAGTGAAGATCCCGAGGGGGAGCGGGCAGCCGCTCCCCCTCGCTTTTTGCGGGCCGGGAAGCCTCGCCGACATTCACGGGTTGCTGCCAGCGACGTGGACAGCCTTCCTTCGCCGCCGGCGCCCCTCCTCCCCTCCCCCTCCCTTGCGTGGGGAGGCCGGCGACGCTGGCTTCGCCGCGCCCCGGTCATCCTGCTCGGCCTGACGCTGAGCGCGACGCTGGCGGCAAGCGCCTTCTTCCGCATCCACCTCTGGGGCGGCCTTCATCTCGAGCCCCGCTTCCCCCTCGGCATGTGGCTTTCGCAGCTGCCGACCCATGGCAGCTGGCTTGCCGCCTTCGCCGTCCTGGCGGCGGCCGTCCTTCCCCTGCGGGCCCTCCAGTGGCGCTACACCTTGGCTGAACCCGCGCCGCGCTTCGCCGACCGCTACCACGCGGTGGCCATCGGCGCTTTCTTCCACAATGCGATCCCCGGCAAGCTGGGTGAGTTCTTCCGCGCCTTCTTCCTTGCCCGCAAGCGAAGCCTCACTTTCTTCGAGAGCCTCGGCTCGGTCCTGGTCTGCAAGCTGCTCGAGCTCGCGGCCCTCCTGGCGGTCGTGGGGATAGCCCTCGCCGGACCCAGCTCGCGGTCCGCTCCTCATCTCTGGCTCGCGCTCGCCCTCGCCGGCGCGTTCGGCCTGGGCTTGTCGGCACTGGCATTGACCGCCGCGCGCTGGGCACTGCCCTTGGGCCTGCGCCTCCAGCAACGTCCCCGGATGGCTCGGGTGGGCCGGTCGCTCGCGAGCCTCGGCCGCGGCCTGGCGACCGTCCGCTC
Source organism: Deltaproteobacteria bacterium (assembly GCA_016218885.1). Lineage (GTDB taxonomy): Bacteria > Myxococcota > Myxococcia > Myxococcales > UBA5297 > JACRCT01. The sequence goes on from JACRCT010000626.1 coordinate 1,730, forward strand.
CCCCAGGCGCATGGCGCTGGCCTTCCTGGCCTCGTTCGGGCCGGTGCTCGCCGCCGCGCTCGCCTTTGGGGTTGCGCTGCAGGGGCTCGGCGTGCCTCGCGGCGTCTGGGCCGGCGGAGTCGTGTTGGGCGCGGTCTCCCTGGGCCAGCTCACTCCCGGGCTCCCCATCGGCACCGGCATGTACTACCTGACCTCCAGCTGGGCGGCCCGGGCGCTGGGTGCCGCTCCGGAGCAGGCGGCCGCTTTCGCTGCCCTGACGCACCTGGCAAGCCTCTCCTCCCAGCTGCTGGTGGGGCTGGTGTCCCTGGCAGCGCACCGAGTGCGCCCAGGCGAGCTGATGCGCGAGCGGGAGGAACGGGCGCGGGTGATCGCCAACCAAGCACGGGAAAACGCCCGTGAGGCATCCTAGCCATCGGGGTGCCCGGTTTGCCCTACGCTTGCGGGAGGAGGCGCGGTCAGCTATCACCGAGAGCGGGCGCCAGCCACTGTCACTGATGTTCGCACTCGAGAGGGCACATGGGGCTTCGGCAGCTCACCGGTCGGTACTGCTTCCGCTGCGGCCAGCGCGTCAACGAGCGCGCTCCCGGTTGCCCTGACTGCGGCGAGCTCGGTCTGCTCCAATACGCCTACGATCTCAAGGACGTCGCCCGGTCTCTCGATCGCGCTGCCCTCGAGCGGCGTGAGCCCTGGATGTGGCGCTACAAGGAGCTGCTGCCCCTCGACGAGCTCGCCGAGACTCCTGGCCTGCAGGTGGGCATGACGCCCATCTTCGGGGCACCCCGACTGGCGGCCTGGGCCGGCGTCGCCGGGCTCTGGCTCAAGGACGAGGGACGCAACCCCAGCGGGTCCATCGAGGATCGCGCCTCGGCGGTGGTCGTGGTGGAGGCCCGCGAGGCTGGCCGCAGAGTGGTGGCGGTGGCATCCCACGCGGCGGCCGGGCCCTCGCTGGCCTGCTTTGCCGCGAACATGGCCCGGCGCGCCGTCCTCTTCGCGCCTGAGGACTCTGCTCTCCAGGACCTCGCCCGCGCGGCGGGCTTCGGCGCCCTCGTCCTGCGCGTCGCCGGGCCTCTCGCGTCCGCGCAGGAGCTGTGCGCACAGGCGTGTCAGAAGCTGCGCTGGTTCGACCGCACCTCCGCCACCAGCCTTCTTCCCTTCCAAGGCAAGAAGACCGTCGGCCACGAGATCGCGGAACAGCTGGGCGAGCGGATGCCCGACTGGGTCGTGGTCCCGACCGACGCAGACGCGGGTGGAGAGACGCTGGCCGCCCTCGCATGCGGGCTCGATGAGCTGCGAGCGCTGGGGCTCATCAAGGTGACGCCACGGCTGCTGGGGGTCGAGCGGTGCGCCGCTCCGGGCGCCTTGACGGCAGCCCTCTCCCGGCGCGGCGAGGACCCGCAGTGGTTGCGAGCGGGCGAGGCGCTTCGCAGCCACGACGGCGCGGCCTTGGCCGTTGACGAGCAGATCGTCGTGGAGGCCACCTCCGAGACGGCGCGGCGCGGAGCCGTGATGCCGGACGCGGACGGGGCCGCCGCAGTCGCGGGGCTCAAGCGGGCGGTCGAAGAGGGGATCATCGAGCCAGGGCAGACGGCGCTGGTGCTGATCAGCGGGCGTGGGCAGCATCCGGGCACGCCGGCGCAGTACATCGAGGTGGGGCGCGAGCTCGCGCGTGTCGAGCAAGCTGTGCAACAAGCCGGGCTGGGCAACTAGCCCAGCAGAGCGAGGAAGGCACGCGATGGGCGAGCTTCTCAAGGGCGGCACTCTGGTCGATCTGGCCGAGCCCCTCGTCGTGCGCGAGGATCTGCGGGTCGACGGAGGAGCCATCGTCGCGCGCGGCCCGGAGCTGGTCCCCGAACCTGGCGAGCGCGTGACGGATCTGGCGGGCAAGCTCGTGATGGGCGGCCTGGTTGCCGCGCACACTCACCTCTACGCCACCCTCGCCCGCGGCCTGCCAGCACCCACGCCCCGTCCCAAGTCGCTGCTCGAACGCCTCGAGCGCGAGACCTGGAAGCTGGACCGGGCCCTCGACCTGGAGACCGTCGCTCTCTCGGCCCAAGTCGGCGCCGCCGAGGCCCTGCGCTGCGGCGTCACCACGCTCGTCGACCACCACAGCTCGCCCTCGTTCATCGAGGGCTCACTCGACGCCGTCCGCGAGGGCGTCAACCGCGTCGGGCTGCGCGCCGCGCTTTGCTGCGAGGTGAGCGACCGCCATGGCACGGCCAGCCGGGCCAGCGCCCTGCGCGAGACCGAGCGCTTCCTCGGCTCCGCACCCTCTGGCCGCTTCTTGGGGATGGTAGGGGGACACGCCTCGTTCACGATGGAGAACGAGACGCTGGAGTCGCTAGGGGGCTTGGCGAAGGCGTTCGGGGCGGGCCTGCACCTGCACGTGGCCGAGTCGCTCGAGGACGAGCAGCAGTCGGTGCGGCGCTTCGAGCAGGGGATCGTCGCCCGCCTCGAGAAGGCGGACCTGCTCGGCCCCCACACCCTGCTGGCCCACTGCATCCACCTCGAGTGGGGCGACTTCTCGAAGCTGCAGACCCACGGCTCCTGGCTCGTGCACTGCGCCCGCTCGGACATGGAGCGCTGCGCGGGGTACGCCCCTGCAGGCAAGTTCGGGGCACGCAAGGCGTTGGGCATCGACGGCCTGGGCGGGGACATCCTCGCCGAGGGCCAGGCCGCTTTCCTGCGTGGCCAGGAAGCGGGCTTCGACATCGACATCACCCGTTGGCACGCCGGCGGCCAGGCTCTGGCCAGCGATCTCTTCGGCATGCCGCTGGGCCCCCTGCGGCCCGGGGCGGCGGCCGACCTCGTCGTGCTCGACTACCCCTGCCTCACGCCGCTGGCCAGCGAGACCCTGCCCGGACACCTCGCTTTGGGCATCACGTCCTCCCATGTCGACGCGGTGATGGTCGACGGGGCCTGGCGCCTGTGGGCCCGCGAGATCCTCAGCTTCGACGAGGCCGAGCTGCGCGCGAAGGCCGAGGCCTCGGCGCGCACGCTGTGGAGTCGCATGCGCGAGCTGTAGCCGACGGAGTCAGGGCAGCCAGACGACGGTGGAGTAGCTGTCGAAGAGCGAGTCGCGCCACACCATGCGCCCGGAGGGGGCCAGGTGCAGCTCGTTCTTCTCCGAGAAGTGGGAGGTCTTCTGCAGCAGGGCTCCGGAGAGACGGTCCCACAGGTAGACCTGCGCCGAGGCGTCGAGTGAGCTGGCGATGAAGCCCACGCGCCCCCCGGAGAACCCGGTGGAAACCCTGCCGGCCATGGGCCGCTGCGCCACGAGGTTGCCCATGGGCACCTCGTAGAGGCGGTCGTCGGCAGTCCCGAAGGCCACGTCGGCGCCGGGGTCGAAGAGCACGATCCGCGTGCTCTGGTAGGGCGGCGCAACCTCGGCCCGGGCGAACTGCACCATCAGCATCCCCTCCGACGCCGCCATCATGTGCACCTCCACCCCGGCCCAGAGCGCGCCGTTGCAGCTCCACGATGCCGAGCTCATGGCCTCGAAGTGCTGGCAGTCCAGGGCGTTCACGGGTAGCAGCGTGGTTCCGCGGACGATCTGGTAGCGCAGCGCGATGGAGCCGCCGGTTTGCTCTGACCAGGCGACGATTCGCTCGGAGATCGCCGGCGGGGTCCACTGGCGAATCTCCCCCACGCTCGCCAGCGGCACGGTGGTCGCCGCCTGGAGCGAGCCGCCACTGGGGCGCAGCAGGGCGACCCCGCTCACCTTCAAGCTGCTCGCGGCGGGGTCGTAGAGCGTGACCACGGCGTTGCCCCCTCCGGCCGCCATCCCCGCGAGGGTCTTGCCTGCGAAGGCCGCCACCGGCACCGGCGCGAGATCGTCGAAGGTCAGGAAGGCGCCGTCTGGTCCGGCATTGAGCACGGAGATCCCGCTTTCGGTGGTGAAGAGCAGATCGCCTTTGGTGACCGCCAAGCTCGCCGCGTCGCTCTGGGGGGGGCGCAGATAGTCGGGCAGCGGCCCTACGCGCTCGGCCCCTTCAGGGGAGCGGGCGACGAGCGAGCCCTCACCGCGCCGGAACAGGATCGTGCCGTCCTCGGCGATGAGCTGAGACTCCTCCCAACCCGTGACGCTCTCCCAGCGCAGCGTGGAGAGGTCTATCGCTACCAGGTCAGACTTGTCGTAGGAGCCGTAGGCGTAGACCAGCAGGCCCTGATCGAGCTCTGGCGTGCGCGGCTGCCCGCCCCGGGCGACCAAGTGGCGTAGGTAGGACGTGCCGGTCTTGA
>JACRCT010000627.1 GCA_016218885.1 Deltaproteobacteria bacterium
GGCGATGGGAGCGCACTCCGTACCGCGCCGCCATGCGCGAGCTATTTGAGCTCGTCCAACAGCAATTCGCCTGGACTCTCGCGCCGATCGAATAGTCCGACACTCAAAAACCCAGAAAGGACTTGGGGCGGCTGGTACTAGTTGTGGTCCGCGAGGACCATCCTCCTCCGGGTATCGAGCCGCTCGAATGGCTTCTCCTGACCGATCTGCCGGCTACGACGCCAGAGGAGATCGACCGAGTCGTTGATGCCTACAAGTGCCGTTGGCGCATCGAGGAGTTCTTCCGGACGACCAAGGATGCGATGAAGCTCGAAGGCTCCGAACTCGACGACCCTCTGGCGACCGCGAGGCTCCTCTTCTTCGTGACCCTCAAAGCGGTGTTCCTTGACGAACTCCGCCTCCTGGCGGAAATCCCAGCGGGTACGCCGCCGAGCAAGGAACAGCGCCAGGAAATGGTTCAGGGTGCGAAGCAGGCCATCGAGATCGAGCGAGAGCGGAGTGGACGCGGTATCCCTCCTCCTGAGCTGTCTCAGCGTACTCGGGCCCGCATGACGATGGGGCTCATCGCGAAGTATGGCCGCTGGACCGCCAAGTCCGGGGTCTCGCTCGGCAACTACGTGCTCTTGGCGGGGCTGCCCATCTTCCTGCACGACATCAGCGAGGGGCGCTTTGCGTGGCTGCTCGAAGATCTGGGGTAACGACAGGGCTCAAGCCCGCGGCTACCTTCACGAAGCGCACTGAAGTGCGCTAACCGGCACGAGACCTTGCCTCGATCGCTGCCTGAGCTCCGGCCTATCGGTCCGTGGCGCAAAGCCACCTCTGGGTCGTCTGCCGACAGGCCCCCGGTTCCGTCCAAGGACCCGTTCGCCCACCGGGAGTTCGGCGCGCTACAGTCCGGCTTCGGAAGGGGGCAGAAACGGAGAGCGGGATGGCAGACCTGACGGTGGGCATCGAGGCGATCGACGCGCAGCACACCAAGCTCCTCACGCTCGTCGCCGAGATTGCCGTCCAGGGACGCACGCCAGGTCCAGGAGCGCGGCACGAGGAGAGGCTCGGAGCGCTCGCGTCCAAGGTGCAGGAGCACTTCACGACCGAGGGCTCGCTCATGCGCAAGCATCTCTTCACCGGCGTCGAGCCGCATGAGGAGGCACACCGGTCCTTCCTCGCGACGTTCGCCGGCCTGCGCCAGGACCTCCTGGCCGCGCGGGAGTCGGCGCCGATGACCGAGCGTTTCGAGGCGCTGGTCGGCGGGTGGCTCGAGCTGCACATCGACGGCTACGATAAGGTCCTCGCGCGCTTTCTGAGAGAGAAGGGCGAGCGGTAGCGGCGGCGGGAGAGAGACATGCGAAACGCAGGCTGGGCGCCCCTGGTGGCGATGCTCGCAGCAGGCCCGGCGCTCGCCGAGCCCGAGGCGCCGAGGGCCAAGCCCGCGGCGCCGGCCGAGTCCGCCAAGGCGCTGCCGGCGGAGAGGCCTGCGTCGCCGCCCGACGCCAAGCCGGCCAGCGTCCGGGTGCCGCCGCTTCCTCAGGGCGAGCTGCTCGCGCGCCTGCGCGCCAGGCTCAAGGCCAGGGCGAGCACGGTCTACGAGGGTTGGCCCGCGCAGAAGGCGATCGACGGAGACCCGAAGACCTCCTGGTTCAGCGCCAGCGGCGACGCGGCGGCGCTCAAGACCGCGCCGTGGATCGAGGTGAGCTTCCCGGAGGACGTGACCATCCAGCACGTCCTCGCGCTGGGCAACCGCGAGCCCGACTGGCTGGTCAACTACAGCATCGTCGTGGCGCGCCTCGAGCTGTACGACCACACGGGCCTGAAGCTCGCCACGCAGGGCAACGAGACCGCGCTGCCCACCTTCGACATCGAGTTCCACCTCGAGGCACCGGTGCCCAAGGTGCGGCGACTGAGGCTGGTGTCGCTCTCCGACCAGGGAGACAAGAACCCGTACCGCGACGTCGCCATCGGCGAGCTGTGGGCGTGGTGAGCCGGATCCCGGTGTTCTCGCACCACCTCCGCGGCGGCTTCGCGACCGGCTGCTTGAGCGTGTCCAGGCCAACGAGCGCGCGAGACCGAAGCTTGAAGCGACCAGCCGGGGGAAGGGCGCCGTGCTCGCGGGCTCATGCCTTCTGCGGCTGCAGCGCCCCGGCAGGCATCGGGACCTTGGCCGCAGCGGAGCGGTCCTTGGCGATCAGCAGGTAGATGTTGGGCACGAAGTAGAGCGTGAAGACGGTCCCGATGAGCATTCCCGCCACGAGGACCAGGCCGATGCTGTTGCGCGCCGCGGCCCCGGGGCCGGTGACCAAGGTCAAGGGGAAGTGACCGCAGATCGTCGCTGCGCTGGTCATGAGAATCGGTCGCAGTCGGGTCATCGCCGCGAGCCGGACCGCCTCGGCCTTGCCGTGTCCTTGCTCCTGCAGCTTGTTGGCGAATTCGACGATGAGGATCCCATTCTTCGAGACCAGACCAACCAGAGTCACCAGCCCCACCTGCGAATAGACGTTCAGGGTCGTAGTCCAACGATCGGTGAAGAAATGAAGATTGGGATCGGGCATCTTGAGAAACATCATCACCATCGCTCCGAACATGCCCAGGGGCACCGAGCCCGCGAGAATGACGAATGGGTCGCGAAAGCTGTTGAATTGGGCCGCCAGCACCAACAAGATCAAGATGATGGCGAGGAGGAACGCGGGTAAGAATCGGCGCCCTTCGGTGCGCAGCTGGCGCGATTCGCCCGTGTAGTCGACGTTGTATCCCGGGGGCAGGATACGCTGCGCCTCCCCTTCCAGAAACCGCAGCGCCTCGTCGAGGGGGCGGACCGCCACGCCGGATATCTTCGCCGAGTTGAGCTGCTGAAACTTCTGCAGCGCTCGTGGTCCAACCGAATGCGTGATCTTGGCAATGGTGGAAAGCGCCACCACGCCGTTATTGGGTCCGCGGATATAGAGGTCGGCGAGCTGGTCGGGATTGAGGCGATCGACCCGTGCGAGCTGGGGAATCACCTTGTAGCTTCGTCCCGCAAGATTGAATCGATTGACGAAATCGCCGCCCAGCGCCGCGGAAAGATCTTGCCCGATCTGCTGCAGGTCGAGGCCCAGCTCCGCCGCTTTGTCGCGGTCGATCTCGATGACGGCCTCGGGTTGATCGATCTTGAGGTCGAGCAGCGGGGGGAAGGCGAACAGGCCACTCGCCTGGGCCTTCTCCTGGATCTGCCTGGCGAACGAGAGAATCTCCGAGGCCTCCGCGGTCGAGGAGATCACCACCTCCACCGGGAACTGACCGCCGCCGGGCAGCGCGGGCGGGAGGGTCGGGAAGGTCTGGATTCCAGGGATGGCGGCGACGGCCCGAGTGAGGTCCGGCAGCACCTGCGCCGCGGATCGCTCGCGCTCGGTCCAGGGCTTGAGCCCCACGCCCCAGAATCCCTGGTTCGGAAAGGTGATTTGAAAGGTGAACTGCGCCTCCGGCAGCGACATCGCCTCCTGATGCACCACCTTGGTCGATTGCAGCACCTGGTCGATGGTCGAGTCGGCCGGGGTGTTGACGACGCCGAAGAGGACTCCTTGATCCTCCGCCGGCGCGAGCTCGCGCGGCGCCTGGCCGAACATCAGCAGCGCGAGGAGGCCAATCACGACCCATACGAGGTAGATGGCGCCGCGCGCCCGGAAGGAGGCCTCGAGGCTGCGGGAATACCTCTCCTTGAGCCGCTCCAGGATGCGCTCGACGAACCCGGCCAGCCTTCCGGGCTTCTTCTTTCCGCGCAGCAGATAGGCGGACATCACCGGCGACAAGGTGAGCGCCACGACGCCCGAGATCATGACCGCGCCGGCAAGGGTCAGCGCGAACTCCTTGAACAGCGAGCCCGTCAGCCCACCCTGGAAGGCGATGGGCGCATAGACCGCCGCCAAGGTCACGCTCATCGCCACGAGGGGGCCGACCAGCTCGCGCGCGCCCTTGAGCGCGGCGTCGACGGGCGAGAGCCCCTCCCGCACGTGGCGCTCGACGTTCTCGACCACCACGATGGCGTCGTCCACCACCAGGCCCACCGAAAGGACGATCGCCAGCAGGGTGAGCAGGTTGAGCGTGAACCCGAAGACCTGCATCAGGAAGACGCCGCCGATCAGCGACACGGGGATGGCGACGACGGGGACCAGGACCGAGCGCAGCGACCCCAAGAACAGGAAGATGACCAACACCACGATCAGGAGGGTGTCGCCGAGCGTCGACTCGACTTCGCTGATGGCGTCGTGGATGTAGGCGGTGGCGTCGTAGGCGACGACGGCCTTCAGCTCCTCGGGAATCTCCTTGGCGAGGGACGCCATCTCGCCGCGGACTCGCTGAATGACGTCGAGGGAATTGGCGTTGGGCAGGGCCCAGACCCCGATGAACACGGCGGTCTGGCCGGTGAACGAGACGGCGGAGTCGTAGTCCTCGGCGCCCAGCACCACCTCCGCGATGTCCCCCAGCCGCACGATCGCTCCGTCGCGCTCACGAACGATGAGCCGCTTGAACTCGGGGACGGAGCGCAGATCGGTGTTGGTGCTGAGGTTGACCTGGACCAGCGAGCCCTTGGTCTGGCCCACCGCCGCCAGATAGTTGTTGGCCTCCAGCGCGGCACGCACCTGGGCCGGGCTGACATTGAGGGCCGCCATGCGCTCGGGCTTGAGCCAGATGCGCATGGCGATGGTGCGGGCGCCCAGGATGTCGGCGCGCTGGACTCCGTCGAGCGCGGAGAGCCGGGGCTGCACCACGCGCAGGAGGTAGTCGGTGATCTCGTTCTGCTTGAGCTTGTCGGAGGAGAAGCTGAGGTAGGCCGCGGCGAACTGGCTCTCGGCCGATTCGATGTCGATGGTGGGGATCTCCGCTTCGGGCGGCAGGTCGCGGCGCACCTGGTCGACCTTGGCGCTGATCTCGGCGAGGGCGCGCGTGGAGTCATAGTCGAGCCTGAGGCGGGCCCGAATGGTGGACAGGCCGAGCTTGCTCTCCGACTCGATGTAGTCGATGCCGTCGGCGGCGGCGATGACGCGTTCGAGCGGCGTGGTGATGAAGCCGCGCACCAGGTCGGCGCTCGCGCCCACGTAGACCGTGGTCACCGTGACCGCGGCGTTCTCGCTGCGCGGATACTGGCGCACGTTGATTCTGCGGACCGCCTGCAGCCCGGCGATGACGATCGCCAGGCTGACGACCAGCGCAAGCACCGGGCGCCGGATGAAGAGATCGGTCAACGGCATGGGGAGCACCCGGTCGGATCACGGCTCGGTCGGCTTGGGCGAGAGCTCGGCGCGCGGCCCCAGCTTGTTGTTCACCGCCACGGGTGCGTCGTTGCGCAGCTTGAACGCTCCGCTGCTGACGACGGTCTCCCCCGGCTCGAGACCGTCGAGGACGGCCACGAAGTCGCCGCGTCGGTCTCCCAGGCGCACGACCCTCCTTCGCGCGATCCGGGTGGGCCTGCCCTGGGGGTCCTTCTCCTCCACCACGGTGAAGACCGAGTTGCCGTAGGGCGCGTAGATCACCGAGGTCGCGGGGATCACCAGCGCGGTCCTCAGCTGGGGGTCGACGACCTCGGCACGAGCGAACATCCCGGGGCGCAGGCGGCCATCGGGATTCTCGAAAGTGGCGCGGATGCGGACGTTGCGAGTCGCCACCTCGACTTCCGGGTTGATGACGGTGATCGCGCCGTCCCAGCGATCGTCTCCGAAGGTATCCGTGCTCAAGCGAGTGCGCTGGCCCTGGGCCAGATGGGCCAGGGCCTGCTCGGGAAGGAAGAAATCGCAGTGGATGGGGGTCACTGACTGCAGGGATGCGACCGGGGTGCCGGGCGAGACGACCTGCCCGAGCTCGACTTGCCTAATGGAGATGCGCCCGTCGAATGGGGCGAGCAGGGTCTTCTTGGCGATGGCCGCCTTCAGGGAGGCTACCGAGGCTTCCGCCTGGCGCGACTGGACCACGGCAGCGTCGAGGTCCGCAGGGGCGTTGGCTCCACCCGCTCGCTGGATCCGCGCTCGGCGGAGGGTCAGCCGCGCGAGCGCGGCTTGGGCCTGCGCAGACTCGAGCTGGGCCTCCTCGATGGACTTGTCGAGCCTGACCAGCAGGTCGCCCTCCTTGACCGTGCTGCCCGACTCGAAGGCGATCTCCATGACGGTTCCGGGGACCTCCGCGCTCAGGCTCACCCCGCGCACGGCCACCAGCGTCCCGATGGCCTCCATGGACTGCTCCCAGGTGGCCCGCTGGGCCTTCGCGGTCGTGACTGACTCGGGCGGCGGGACGGCGGTCTTGCTGGCTTGAATCATCGAGCGGATCTGAAGGGCCTTGATGCCGGCGAGAAGCGCCACCACGGCGAGCAGGCCGAGAATCGCCAGGAGCCAGTGCTTTCTCTTGGAAGTCATGGGGGCGCTCCCGCCTGGATCCGCCTGCTAGATGTAGGGCAGGGCAGGCTTCCGGGCCGCGTCATAAGCGGGGAGACGGCGGGCAAGCGATCGGGCGAGCGAGATCACCCGACCCAAGAGCTCGCTGCCCGGGTGCTCGACAGATGACCGGCGGTCCCTCCGGCATTCGACCAAGGCGGAGCGCGCGGAGGCCGTGGTCGGAGCCGGACCCCTGCGAGAAGCGCTTCGGCCTGGCCAGCTGAGCCATCAAGGAGCTGCTCGGCGCTCCCGCCAGAAGAGCACCCACTGGCAACCCTTCGCCGTTACTCGGCTTTTGGCGTCACCAATTCCAGATCTGGAATTGGCGGCAGCTGCTCGCCGCATTCCAGCGCCACGCCCCACTAGCCAAGGTGGTCGGACCGGCGGGAAGAAGTCCTGCCCAAGCGGCCCGACGCGAGGGCACCTGGCCGCGAGTGATGCTTCGGTGAAGGCTAGGACGTAATCGGATCCTGCGCACCGCCCGGAGCAGCTCCTCGTTTTCGGGCGAGTCGCAGCAACATCATGCCGAGGCTCTGGCTGTACCGCCGCAGACGCATCGGAGCCCCCCCACGAGCCGAGTGCGCGGTCCCGCTCGTGAACGTCGGATGGCGACAGCGCACAAGATCGGGTAGAGCGGTACCACTCCTGCGACGAGGAGCGACCTGTGGCCCAAGCGATCCGCGATCCGCAGCTTGTTGCGCTGGAACAACTCCTTGGCGACCGAGCCGGCGCCCTGCTGTTTCCCTGCATCAAGGATCTCGTCACGCATGGCCTCGACCTCCCGCGCTTCGGGCGGGGAGAAGGCCATCCGAACCGCCAGGACGTGACCATGTACCTCGCCGCGTGGCCCAAGCACGCCGGCTTGACCTCCGACATCTTCTGCACGTCCTGGCTCACGGGCTACTGTGTGGCGAAGCTCGCGGCAATCTCCTCGTCCTCGCCGTCGCAGATCCGGCACAGCGCCAAGTCCGCGCTGAAGTACGTCCTCGGCGCGGGCGTTCCGTTCTCGTGCCGCCGAGCAGACAACCCCTTCCGGGCCCACTGCACGCCCGGCTGCCCTCACCATGCCGTCGCCAACCGGGCTACTGCGGCTCCTCGCACCGCGTGGGCATCCACACCGCCGGCTCCGGTTCCGCCGGTTGGTCCGAAGAAGGCCACCTTCGCCGCCCGGTTCGCCGAGGCGATGAAGGTGGCGCAGACGGAGATCGGACTGAGCAAGACCCATGAAGCTGTCGTCGCCCTGCTCAACGAGCGGGGCTTCAAGACCCGGACTGGGCGCCAGTGGACCCTGTCGATTCTGGCCTCTGAGCTGAGGAAGCAGGGGACGCAGCCATGACCAAACCGCCGCCTTCGCATCGAGGCGAGACGGCCGTACCCAAGGGCGAAAAGCCGATGACCACCTTCGACGACGAGCACTGCGGCGAGTGGGGCCTCAAGAACGCGACCCTGAGCGACAAGACCGCGAGCAACGAGTTCGGACTGTCGCGCGAGGAGATCGTCGCGGCCATCAAAGCCGGCAAGCTCCAGTACCGGGTCGGCTACATGCACGGAAACCCTTGGTTCCGCCTCCTGCGCCGAGAGGTCGAGGCCATGGTCAAGAAGGCGCACGGCGGCGGCTTCCTGGAGGACCAGAAGACGAAGACCGAGCTGGCGCAGGTCAACCGGGAGCTGAAGCGGCTCAAGAAGAAGATGACCGCCTTGGAGAGGCGGCGAGCCGAGCTGACCGCCACACTGTCGAAGGGCCGGTGACACACCGGGACCAGCGCCATGCCGACGACCGTCACCAAGAAGACCGTGAGCGAGCTGGCCGAGCGCGTGCGCTCCGGCGGCGTAGACCCGCGCGTCGAGGCTGATGCAGCCCTCGCCCTGAGCGACGCCAGTGCGGCTGCAGCTTGGGTCCTCGCCGGAGCTGTCGCTGGGCGCCCACCCGAACCCGACCAGGTGCTGCGTCTGCTCCCAGACGTCCCCCAGAGCGGGCTGGTCATGCCGCTGATTCGGTGCGCCAACGGTGACCGGCTGAAGCTCGCGCTCGATGCCGTAGCGGAAGGCAGGATGCCTGCCGAGTTCGACGTGCTCGCGCTCCTGCTCGCGACCGAGCTGCTCGGCGGTGAGCCGCCGCCGAGTCGCTTCGTGCCGCTCGTGAAGCAGGCCTCCCGTCGGGCCAGCCGGCCAGTGTCCGAGCTGGCCTTGGCCTACACGCTCTGCGTCTGCGAGGCGAACGAGAAGGGAAGGCCGCTGGAGCTGGCCGAGCTGCCTGGCGCTGACAGGATTCGGGGGCTTGCTCGACACGCCCTCGACGAGCCCCTCCTGGATGTCATCGACACACTTCCCTCCGGCGGCCTCACGATGCCGGCACGCCGAGCAGCCCGGAGACTCGGGGCCAATGAGCCCTGCCACTGCGGCAGCGGGAAGAAGTACAAGCGGTGCTGTGCTGGCCGGGATGCGCAGAGGAACTCAGACCCGTCACCTGTCGAGGGCATGACCCGAGGCGAGTACCTGCGGTCATGCGCGGCCCAGATGAGCCCCGAGGACATCAGGCGGCTCAGTGTCCAGGAAGTGGTCAACCTGGACTTCGCATCTCTCCCCACGCCTTCGCTCGTGGTCGTTCTGGACGGGTTTGCTCAACGGTCCCGATGGGACGTGGCCGAGCAGGTGCTGGACCTCCTCTGCGCTCGGCCCGACGCGGCGAAGGTGGGCCAGGCCGCTCGACTGCAAGTGGCCTCGCTCGCCTTCGCAGGGGGGGCCCAGGACTTCGCGACGCGGCAGCTGCAACGCGTCGACCTGGACCTCCTCACCGAGGACGACCGGTGGTCGGCCGGCGTGTTGCTGAACCTGGCCACGCCGAGCGCGGAGACCCTGACGCGGCTCGACGAGGCGGTCCTTCAGTGCCTTCGGACCGCAGACCATGAAGGGGTGCATGTCGTCAGCCAGCTGTTGCTCGCGAAGTACCCGGCCCTCGGGCTGATGGTGGGGCGCAGCGCCCTGACAGCCGACCAGGCGCACCTGAGCCTGCTGCTGCTCCGCGCGATGGAGGTACGACGCGCCGAGCTTGGTCTCCCCTTCGACGAGGCCGACCACGCTCAGCTCCTCGCGATGCTCGACAAGCGAATCGAGCGCACCCTCGAGCGGCGGAGCGAGGAGTCTGCTCGCGAGCTGGCCTCCGAGGCCGAGGAGCTGCGTGGACGGCTCAGCGCCGCCGAGGCGCGCAGCGCCGAGCTGGCGGAAAGCCTCAAGCGGCAGGAGCGCCTCCTCGCTCGTCCCGCCGTGCCCGTCGCGCCGCAGCCAGCCCCCCGGGATGCTGGTCGGGACCACGAAACCGAGCGGCGCAGGCTGCAGGCGAAGGTCGAAGACCTCAAGCGGCTCATATCCGAGGGCAACGAGGAGCGCCGCCGCCTGCGAGGCTCACTCGAAGAGCTTGCCGGCAAGTTCGCGGACGAGCGGGACGAGGACGACCCGCCCGCTCCAGAAGACGATGAGCGGGAGGAGCCCGAGGATGAGGCCGGTGGAGTAGCGATCTTCGCGCCCCGGGGGGTGCTCAACCTGCGGCTGAGCGAAGCGGTCGAGACCGCCATCCAGCGGCTCCCCCTCCATGTCGCGCGCAAGGCCCTCGCCACCTTCGCCTCGCTCGCCGGAGGGGAGCCGCTCGCCTGGCAGCAGACCAAGCGCCTTCAGCGCTTCGACAATCTGTGCCGGGTGAGGGTCGGCATCCACTACCGCGCGCTCTTCGAGACGTGCGGTCGGGACCTGGTCATTCACGAGCTGGTGAACCGCCAAGGGCTCGACGCGGCGCTCAAGAGGCTCGCCTCGAAGTAGACGCGAGCGCTCGCGTTGTGTCGTCGCCGATCCTGCCGCTGACGATCATCTGCTGCCCGTGTCGCCACCGACGATCGGGCCGCCGGCGGTTCAGGTGCCGCCGGGCCTTCGCCGCAGGTACTCGCGCGCTCGCTCGAGAAAATCAGCTTCCAGCGGCTCCTGCTGCCGCCGGGCCTTGGCCTGCTTCCGCATCTGCGCGGGAGTCAGCTGGGCGCCCAGCTCCTCCAGCGCTTCGAAGAGACACTCCAGCTCCCGACCCTGGAACCAATCCGGCGGCGACGGCACGTCCATCAAGTCCAGGACCTCCTGCAGGTCCGGAATGGCGCGAGGGTCGCCGTAACTCATCAGGCTGAGCGCGCCATGGCCCTCGTCGCGGTAGACGCGCTCGACAAGCGCCTGGAAGATCCGCTCGTCCTTGATTTTCAGGTTGGCCAGCAGCGACGCGAGGGACTGCTGCGCCTCGATGTCGCTGCTGGCATCAAGTGCGCGCAGGGCCGGCTCAACGCTCGCCTCGCGCAATGACAGGAGGGCATGGAACAGGCGCGGGTGCAGGTCATCGAAATCCTTGCTGAGTCGCACTGCGGCATACAGTTCAATGAGAGCATCGATCGCCTCTGGCGCCCGGAGATCCGTGAGCAGCGCGATCGCGCGCATCGTTGGCAAGACATGGAAGCCGGGCGTTCGCAACGTCTCGCGCACCAAGCGCGTCAACGGCGGCACGACCTCCGGCCCCATCGCGAGGATGCGTTCGCGGATCGCAACCGAGAGGGGCTCCGGCGCGATCTGAAGAAGACTGGCCGCGGCATCCGGGCCAGTCATCTCCTCAAGAATGATCGCTTCGAGGTCGTCGCGAGATCCCATGGAGACAAGGTCCTCTGCTGCTTCTTAGTGAAGAGAGGAGCTGTACACGGCTGTCTGGCCATCCACCAGTTCCACTGCTATCCCGCTCTTGACCTGAAGACCCTCGTCCGGTGCCACGCCAGGTACCCCCTGTGGCCGTCCACGAGCGACCGAACCTTCATACCTGACGCGACGGA
>JACRCT010000622.1 GCA_016218885.1 Deltaproteobacteria bacterium
CAGCGTCATCGCCAGCGCCCGCGACGCCTCGAGGCGCATCCACCCGCCCAGCGGCGGCCCGAAAGTCAGCTGCGCCACCAACTCCGGCTCCGAGCCCCGCCCCGCCTCGAGTCCCTCGTCCGGCTCGGCGCTCAGGAAGGCTGCTTCCTCGAGCACCTTCGCCGTCACCTCCGCCAGCTGCGCGCTGCTGCAGCTCATTGGGGCCTCCCCAGCACCTCGGTGATCACCTCGCGAAGCGACTCCGGCCGGAAGGGCTTGCGCACATACCCGCGCACGCCACGAGACTTGAGCTCCGCAGCCAGCCTCTCGCTCTGCTCGGAGCTGACCACCACCACCGGGATAGACAGCAGCAGCTGGTCCGCGGCCATCCTCTCCACCAGCTCGAGACCGCCCATCTCGGGCATCGACAGGTCGGAGAAGACGATGTCCACCCACTTGGCGCCGAGCACCGCCAGCGCCTCCTTGCCGTTGCCCGCCTCGTACACCTCTCCCAGCGCGACGCCAGACATGGCGATGGACTTGCGCACGACACAGCGGGTGATCCGCGAGTCGTCGACGATGAGGACGTTGTAGCTCATGCCGTTCTCTCCTGCGCCTGTCCTGCCTTCGCCCAGAGTATTTTCTCCTCACCCTGGATCCTCAGCTTCACGGTGCCGGTCGAAAGGTCCAGGCGCACCGTGCGCGACAGCCCTCCGCCCACGTCCTCGGCGGCGATGAGCACGTCGTTCTTCCAGAACATCTTCCGCAGCACCGTGTAGTTGCGCTTGCCGATGTTGAAGACGTTCTGGTCCCCGTTGATGCACGCACCACCCGAGACGGTGACGACGAGGTCGCGCTTGACGCAGCCCAAGGCATACATGCGCTCGAAGAGCAGGGGGATCCCCAGGTCGGCGAACATCGCCGGCCGCTCGCGGCCCTTCTCGGGCGAGGCGCTCGACAGCGGAAGCAGGTAGTGCAGCAGGCCCCCCACCTGTCGCTTCGGGTCCCAGGCCGTGACGCCGATGCACGAGCCGAGAGCGTAGGTCACGATCTCCGCGCCCGGATCTGAGCTGACCCGCAGGTCGGAGATGTCGACCACGAGGCTGGTCGTCATGGAGGCCTCGCGTAGACCGACGGCTTCACCGCTCGCAGGCGGGTCTGCAAGCCGGTCAGGGTCTCCGCGTGGCCGACGGCCAGGAACCCATCGGGCTTGAGCAGGCCTTCGATGGCTCCCACCAGGCCCTGCCGCACCTCCTTGTCGAAGTAGATCATCACGTTGCGGCAGAAGACCGCGTCCAGCGGGCCCCTCATGGGGAAGGGAGGCTGGCGAAGATTCAACCTCTTGAACACCACCACCTGCCGCAACGCCTCGCTCGCCCGGTAGAGCTGCCGGTCGCCATCGGCGACGCGCTCGAAGTAGCGCAGCTTCTGCGAGGCCGGCAGGGGCTCGAGTGCCTCCTCGTCGTAGATCCCGTCGCGCGCCTTGGCCAGGACGGCGGTCGAGAGGTCGGTAGCGAGAATCCGAAGATCGATCGGCGCGTCGCCCAGCGCCTCTAGAAGTGTGAGCGCCATGGAGTACGGCTCCTCACCCGTGGAGGAGGCCGCCGACCAGAAGCGCAGCCGCTTGGCACCGCCCTTCACCCAGCGGAGCACCTCCTGGGCGAGGTGCTCGAAGTGCTCGGGCTCGCGCAGGAAGCTGGTGAAGTTGGTGGTGATGACGTCGAGGAAGGACACGATCTCCCCGCCCGTCCGATCCGCCTCGAGGTAGTCGAGATACTCCCTGGCCGAGGTGAGCCCCAGCGCACGCTGGCGCCGCGCGATGCGGGCGATGAGGAGGGACTCCTTGCCCTCCTTGAGCACGATCCCCGCCTGGCGGTGGGCGAGCTCGCAGAATTGCCGGTACAGCCTCGGATCCATCGCCGATGCACCGTCCATCACGACTCCTCCTCCGATCGCCCGGACCACCCCTCTGGAGCGCGTTGGAGAGGGCCCGCGACGCACTTCGTCACGCAGGGCGCAGTCCGATGAGGGCCAGCTCTTACGCACCCCCAAGCCCCGGAAACCTCGTCAGAATTCCTTGAACGAGGCCGCGACCTCCTGCTCCAGGCCTACGAGGTCTTCCGGCCGCTCAGCTCTCGAGGCCCGGCACGCGCCGAGCTGGGGCCGCCCCAGCGCTCTTGTGGAAGCCCCGGCACGGCCCTGGGGCTTGAGCTGAAAGCAGGCGACCAGCGAGGCCAGGGTCTGCGCCTGCCCGGAGAGCTCTTCCGCGGCGCTCGACGACTCCTCGGCATTCCCCGCCGCCTGCTGTGTGACCTTGTCCATCTGCATCACGGCCCGGTTGATCTGCTCGATCCCCTTCGCCTGCTCCTGGCTCGCCGCCGCGATCTCCACGACGATTCCGGTGACCTTGGCGACCGTGCGCACGATCTCCCCGAGATCATCGGCCACCTCCTCCGACAGGTCCTGGCCCTCGTTGGCCAGCGCCACCGACTCGCGGATCAGGTCTTCGGTCTTCTTCGCCGCCTCCTTCGCGCGCCCGGCGAGGGTGCGCACCTCGCCCGCCACCACCGCGAATCCACGGCCGGCATCTCCGGCCCGCGCCGCCTCCACCGCCGCGTTGAGCGCCAGCAGGTTGGTCTGGAAGGCAATCTCGTTGATGTCGCGGATGATCTCTGCCGTGCCCTCGGCCCCCTGGCGGATCTTGCCCATCGCCCCCTTCATCCGCTCCATCGCCTGGCTTCCCTTGTCGGCGGCGCTCTTCGCCCCGGCCGCCAGCACGTTGGCCTGGGCCGTGTTGTCGGCGTTCTGCCGGGTAATGCCCGACATCTCCTCGAGGTTCGAGGAGGTCTCTTCCAGCGCCGCCGCTTGCTCCGAGGCGCCCTGAGAGACCGACTGGCTGGTGGAGGCGATCTGCCCCGACACCGAGGCGACCTGCTCCACCGCCTGCGCCACCTGCGCCATCGCGTCGTGCAGCGCCTCCGCCGTGGCGTTCATCGCGTCCTTGATCTTGGTGTGGTCGCCCTGGAACTCGCCCCGGACGCGGGCGCACAGGTCCTGACGGGCCAGGGCCTGCAGCACCTCGGTCGCCGCGTTGATGGGCCCCATCACCGCGTCCAGGGTTGCGTTCACTCCCTCGACGATCTTGCGGAAGTCACCCTGGTGCCGACCGGCATCGGCGCGCGTTGCCAGCTTCCCGGCCACCGCCGATGCCGACAGCATGCCCGCATCGGCCACCAGCAGATTCACCGCCTCGATGCAGGTGTTGAGGTTGTCCTTGATGACGTTGAAGTCGCCCTCGTACCGCTCCGTGATCCGCGGCGGGATCGCCCCCTGCGAGATCTTGGAGACGCACTCCGCGGCCACGTTGAGCGGACCGATCACCGCGTCCAGCGTCCCGTTCACCCCCTCCACGATCTTGCGGAAGTCCCCCTGATGCCGATGCGCGTCCGCACGCGTGGCCAGCTTGCCTTCAACCGCCGCTGCCGACAGCATGTTCGCGTCGGCGATGAGCAGGTTCACGGCGTCGATGCAGGCGTTGAGGTTGCTCTTGATGGCGTTGAAGTCGCCCTCGTAGCGCTCGCTGATCTTCTCCGGCACGTCCCCCTTGGAGATCCGGTCCACGTATTGGGCGGCCACGTTCAGCGGCCCGACCACGGCGTCGAGCAGCTCGTTCACCCCGCCCACGATCTCCGCGTACGCGCCCTGGAACCTGGCGGCATCGCCCCGCGTCGCGAGCTGGCCGGCCTTGGCGGCGGCGATGAGCTGCCGGGTCTCGTCGCTCATGGCACGCACGGAGCTCGTCGCGGCCAGGAAGCTACGGGTGAGCACATCGCTCGAGGAGCGCTCCTTCAGGTCCGCCGACAGGTCGCCCGCGGCCAGCGCCTTGGCCCCCTTGGCCACTCCCTGGATGTAGTCGATGGTCTGCCTGAACGAGTCCGCCAGCTGGCCAATCTCGTCACCCGAACGGTGAGCCACCGATTGCTCCACGTCACCGTGAGCCAGCCCGCAGGCGACCTGTGTCATGCGCTTGAGCGGTCGGGTGATGGAGAGCGCGAGGAAGACGCCCAGGGCGAGAGCGAGGAGCGTGATGACGGCGATCCCGACGAAGCTGAAGAGGATCGCGTGGTTGGCATCGGCGGTGTTCCTGTCGGCGACCGACTTGCCCACCCCCACCTTCCGGTCCACGAGCTGCTTGATGGCCTCACGGACCATGTTCTCGCGATGCACCCCCAGCCCCAGCTCCTCGTTGGCGCCCTCGAAGTCGCCGCGGCGGAGGAGCTCGCCGATGGTCCGGTAGATGCCCTTGTACTCGCGCCAGGCGAGCTCGAACTGCTCGAACATCTTGCGCCCGTCGGGGGTGAAGATGCCCTTGTCATACTCCGCCGCGCCGGCCTCGACCTCGCGCTGCCGCTCCTCGATCGCCTCGAGGAAGCGCTCCGTCATCTCGGCGTCGTCGGTGACTCGCAGAGCGTCGCGCATGCTCGCGCGGGAGCGCTGGAACCCGGTCGACATCCGTTCCAGCGCCCCCATGGGCTCGGTGACCCGAGCGTAGAGAACCTGGTCGGCATCGCGGATCTGCTTGATGAAGCGCGAGGTGTACAGGCCGTTGAGCGCCACCAGCGCGCAGATGGCCACGTACCCGCCGACCAGCTTGGTCCCGATCTTCACTCTGGCGAGCATGTGCAATCCCCCGGGCTCTTCTCGTACCAAGCCGGAAACGCGATTCGGCTAGAACTCCTTGAAGTCGGGGTCGCCATCCATGGGGATGATCTCCTCCGGCTTCACGTGCGCCGCTCCGTTCGTCTTGCCGTTGCTATGGGGCCTGAGCGCCTTCTTGACCTTGCCCGCGTGCACCGTGTTCGCCTGGACGCGGATGGAGTCCTTGCGGTCGAGCTTGAAGCGGCCCACCAGCGAAGCGAGGACCTGAGCCTGGCCCGAGAGCTCCTCCGCCGCGCTCGACGACTCCTCGGCGTTGCCTGCCGCCTGCTGCGTGACCTTGTCCATCTGCACGATGGCCTTGTTGATCTGCTCGATCCCCTTGGCCTGCTCCTGGCTCGCCGCGGCGATCTCCCCCACGATCCCCGTGACCTTCCCGACCGACCCCACGATCTCCCCCAGGTCGTCCGCCACTTCCTTGGACAAGCCCTGGCCCTCGTTCGCCAACTTCACCGACTCGCGGATAAGGTCCTCGGTCTTCTTCGCGGCTTCCTTGGCCCGCCCAGCCAACGTGCGCACCTCGTCCGCCACCACCGCAAACCCGCGCCCCGCGTCGCCCGCCCGCGCCGCCTCCACCGCGGCGTTCAGGGCCAGGAGGTTCGTCTGGAAGGCGATCTCGTTGATGTCCCGGATGATCTCCGCCGTTCCCTCGGCTCCCTGGCGGATCTTGGACATCGCACCGCCCATACGGTCCATCGCGGCGCTGCCCTTGTCCGCGGCGCCCTTGGCGCCCCCCGCCAGCGCCGTGGCCTGCGAGGTGTTGTCTGCGTTCTGCTTGGTCATCCCCGACATCTCCTCGAGGTTCGAGGAGGTCTCCTCCAGCGCCGCCGCCTGCTCCGAGGCGCCCTGCGACACCGACTGGCTCGTCGCCGCGATCTGGTTCGACGCCGACGCCAGCTGATCTACCGCCTCCGCCACCTGCGCCATCGCGTCGTGCAGCGCCGTCGCAGTCGCGTTGACCGCATCCTTGATCTTCGCGTGGTCGCCTTGGAACTCCCCGGTGACGCGGGCGCGCAGGTCCTGGTTGGACAGGGCTTGCAGCACCTCGGTCGCCGCGTTGATGGGGCCCATCACCGCGTCCAGCGTGGCGTTCACGCCCTCGACGATCCTGCGGAAGTCGCCCTGGTGCCGGCTCGCGTCGGCGCGCGTCGCCAGCTTCCCGGCCACCGCCGCCGCCGAGAGCATGTTCGCGTCCGCCACCAGCGACTTCACGGCCTCGATACAGGTGTTGAGGTTGTCTTTGATGGCGTTGAAGTCGCCGTTGTACTTGTCGGTGATCCGCGGAGGGATCGCTCCCTGCGAGATCTTCGAGACGCATTCCGCGGCCACGTTGAGCGGACCGATCACCGCGTCCAGCGTCCCGTTCACCCCTTCCACGATCTTGCGGAAGTCGCCCTGGTGCCGGCTGGCGTCGGCGCGCGTCGCCAGCTTGCCTTCCACCGCCGCCGTCGACAACTTGCTCACGTCGACGATCAGCGCGTTCACCGCATCGATGCAGGTATTGAGGTTGTTCTTGAGCGTGTTGAAGTCGCCGTTGTACCGGTCAGTGATCTTCGCGGGAATCGCCCCCTTGGAGATCTTGTCCACGTAGTCGGCGGCCACGTTGAGCGGCCCGATCACCGCGTCCAGAGTCCCGTTCACCCCCTCCACGATCTTGCGGAAGTCGCCCTGGTGCCGGCTGGCGTCGGCGCGCGTGGCCAGCTTGCCTTCCACCGCCGCCGCCGACAGCTTGTTCGCGTCCACGATGAGCAGCTTCACGGCGTCGATGCAGGCGTTGAGGTTGTTCTTGATGGCGTTGAAGTCCCCCTCATAGCGGTCGCTGATCTTCTCCGGCACGTCGCCCTTGGAGATCCGGTCCACGTACTGGGCGGCTACGTTCAGCGGCCCGACCACCGCGTCGAGCATCTCGTTCACCCCTCCCACGATCTCCGCGTAGGCCCCCTGGAACCTCTTGGCGTCGCCGCGGGTGGCCAGCTTCCCAGCCTTGGCGGCGGCGATGAGGGTCTTGGTCTCCTCGCTCATCGACTTCACTGCGCCCGTGGCCGCCACGAAGCTCTGGCCCAGCACGTCCGCCTTGGAGCGCGGCTCCACCTTCACCGCCATGTTTCCCGCCGCCAGCGCCTGGGCGCCTTCGGCCACGTGCTGGATGTAGTCGATCGTCTCCCGGAAGGAGTCCGCGAGCAGGCCGAGCTCGTCGCCCGAGTGGTGGTCCACCGACTGGTCCACGTCGCCCTGCGAGAGCGCCTTGGCGACGCCGGTCATCTTCTGCAAGGGCCGGGTGATGGAGACAGTGAGGAAGAGCCCCATGCCGAAGGCCAGCAGGACGATGACGGCGATGGTCACGACGGTGGTGCTCACCACCGAGTTGGCCTGGGCGGTATTGGCCTCGGAGGTCTTCTTCGCCAGGGCGACCTTCTGCTCGAACAGCTTGAGGATCAGGTCCCGGAGCTCGTCTTCATGCTTGGCTTCCGACCTGAGCAGCACCGCAGCGTCGTCGCGCTTTCCCTGCTCGACCAGCGCGGCAATGCGACGCTGGTCCTCTCGATTCTCCTTCACTGCCTCCCGGAAGCTGGCGAACGCCTTCCGGCCCTCGTCGGTGAGAATGGTCTTCTCGTAGCTCGCAGCCGCGGCGTCGACCTCGCTGTAGCGCTGCGGGAGGCGGTTCAGGTACTCGCGCGCCTCCGCCGGGTTGCCGGCGATGACGGCCTCTCTCAGATTGCTGCGGGTACGTTGGTAGGCCGTCGAGAGGTTCCCCAAGTCGCCCAGGGGCTCGGTCATCTGCTCGTAGAGGCGCGTGTCCGATTCATCGAGTGCGTGGATGTTGCTCACCGCGAAGACCCCGATGCCGATCAACAAGGAGCAGACGACGAGATAGCTACCAATCAGCTTCGTTCCAATCCGCATTCGCGACAGCATGGGTGTTCTCCGTGTGGCTGACGCCGCGTTTGCGGCGCCAGCGATCTTCAGGAAAGAGATTCTCCAACCCGCTCCACGCCTTCCGAGCTCCTCGAAGCCAGCTTTCTCCTCATCGGTGTGGCCGAGCAGGGAACTCCATCCCCCATCTCTTCCTCCATCAGCTGAGAAATGGCGTCGGTGACCACTCGGACCAGAGCGTCTCCCCGGCCTCGCCGGGTCGAAGCCGTCAGCTGGGCGCGGGCCCAGGGGCCGGAGCCTGCTGCGCAGAGGCCCCGCCCATCTGCGCCAGAGACTCGCTCTCCCCGTTGGTGAGGACCTTGCCGATGTCCAGCAGGAAGACCACCCGCTTCTCGGCCTTGCCCACGCCGAGGATGAAGTCGGCGTCGATGACGTTGCTGCCGAAGCTCGGGGTGGCCTCGATGCTCTCCTCGGCGATGCTCAGGACCTCGAGCACCTCGTCGACGAGGATGCCCATGGTCACCTCGCGGCCGCCTGCGGAGTACTGCACCACGATGATCACCGTCTGGTCGGTGGCGCCTGTGCGCTCCATCCCGAACTTCAGGCGCAGATCGACGACGGGGATCACCTTGCCGCGCAGGTTGATGACCCCGCGGATGTGCTCCTCGGTGCGGGGCACGCGGGTGATCTCC
Source organism: Deltaproteobacteria bacterium (assembly GCA_016218885.1). Taxonomy (GTDB): domain Bacteria; phylum Myxococcota; class Myxococcia; order Myxococcales; family UBA5297; genus JACRCT01. The sequence goes on from JACRCT010000622.1 coordinate 8,262, forward strand.
ATGAGGCGGATGATCTCGCGCACCTTGAGGATCTCCAGGCCGTACTCCTCGTTCGCCAGCTTGAAGGTCATGTACTTGCCCGCGGCGGTGCTCGAGCGGGCGGCGTCGTCCTTGGACATGGTTTCCCCTACCTTTGGAATTGGCCGCCGGTCAGGCCACTGCGCTCACGCGCTGTCGCCCGCGATCGTCGGAGTAGACCAACTGCTCTGCGTTGAGGATCAGCCCGACGGTGCCGTCCGAGAGGATGGCCGCGCCGGACACGAACCGGACCTCCTGCATGTCGCTACCCATCGACTTGATGACGACCTTCTGCTGGCTGACGACCTGGTCGACCAGTAGCCCGGCCGTGCGGCCCATCGCCTCGAGGAGGACCACCAGGCCCTGCGACGGGTCGGCGATCGCCCCGTCGATCCCAAAGAGCCGGTCCAGGCGCATCAGGGGAAGGATCTCCCCGCGCACGTTGATGCACTCTCCCCGCTCGGCGAAGGTGACGAGCATCTCGCGGCTGGGCTTGACCGACTCGAGGATGGAGAGGGTGGGGATGAGGTAGCGCTCCTCGCCGCAGCGCACGAGCATGCCGTCGATGATGGCCAGGGTGAGGGGCAGCAGCAGCTTGAAGGTGGTGCCCTGGCCCAGCGTCGTCTCGATGATGATGCGCCCGCGCATGGCCTCGAGGTTGCGCTTGACGACGTCCATGCCCACGCCGCGGCCAGAGATCTCGGTGACCTGCTTCGCCGTGGAGAAGCCGGGCAGGAAGATGAGCTGGTGGATCTCGGCGTCGCTGAGGGACTCGCCCTCGCGAACCAAACCCTGCGCCACCGCCTTGCGGAGGATGGCATCCTGGTCCAGGCCTTTCCCGTCGTCGGCGATCTCGATGACGATGTGGTCGCCCTCGTGAAAGGCCCGCAGGCGGATGACGCCGACCCGGTCCTTGCCTGCGCGCTCGCGGTCTTCGGGGGCCTCGATGCCGTGATCGACGGCATTGCGGATCATGTGCACCAGCGGGTCGGCGACCTGCTCCACCATGCTGCGGTCCATCTCCGTGCCCTCGCCAGAGAGCTCGATCTGGACCGTCTTGCCGCTCTTGTGCGAGAGGTCGCGCACCATCCGCGCCATCTTCTGGAAGACGCCGCGCACCGGGACCATGCGCATGCGCATTCCGATGTCCTGGGCGTCGCGGGTGATCTTGTGCAGCTGGTTCAGGTAGTTGCGGATCCGCGTGCCGGTGAGCGCGGCGATCTCGGGGGCGTTGACCACCATCGACTCGACGACCACCAGCTCGCCGACGATCTCCACCAGCTGGTCGATGCGGCTGACGTCGACCTTGATGGTCTCCTGGATCTTGGCGACCGCCGCGCTGCCCGCCTGCGCGCGCAAGCCGTGGGCGATCTCCTTGGGAGCGACTCCCTGGGCGACGAGCTCCTCGCCGAGACGGCGGCCGGTCTGCTGCTGCTTCTCGAGCGCGAGCTGGATGACCTCGGCCGGCACGTTGATGGGCGGCTGGGTGAGAATCTCGCCGAGCTTCGCGCCGGCGGCGACGTGGGGCACCGGCTCGCCGGGGATGGGCCGCCCCGCCCCCGCCTCCTTCAGATCTGCCAGCAGCCCGTCGAGCTGTGGGCCGGCTTCGGGGAGCGCGATGCCGCCTTCGACGGCGGCCTTCACCCCCGTCAGCATGCGGCGCATCGCCTCGGTGGCGTTGAAGATGAGATCGAGGGTGCCGCCCTTGAGCTCCAGGTTGCCCTTGCGGATCTGGTTGAGGACGTTCTCGGTGGCATGGGCCAGGCTGGTGATGGCCCTGCACTCCAGGAAGCCGGAGACGCCCTTGATGGAGTGGAATACCCGGAAGAGGACGTTGGCGGTCTCGAGGTCCGGAGCCTCCTTCTCGGCGTCGATGAGGAGCTGGTCGACGCGGGCCAACCCGTCATCAGCCTCGTGCAGGAAGTCGGCGTAGAGGGCGACCGTATCGGCGTCGCGCTCGACGGATTCGCCAGGTGCGACGACGAGGCCCCGCTCGGCGGAGGCGGCTGGAGCAGGGGCCGGCGGCGCAACGGGTGCGCTCTCGGGTGCGCTCTCGGGTGCGCGAGCGGCGGCGGCGCGGACGGCGTGGGCTGTCTCCTGCGCAGACGGCTCCGGCTTCCCGCCGGCGCCGAAGGTCTCGACCGCCTTCTCGAGCCAGTCGCGGACCTGCAGGAGCGTGCCCACCCGGGCCATGAGGTCGTCCGTGGCGAGCAGGTCTTCGATGGCGTGGTAGACGTCGGCAAGCGCGTCCAGGCCTACGACGCCCGCCTCCCCCTTGAGACCATGGATGCGCCGGCGAACGGCGGCCGGGGCTTCGAGCGAGCCCTTCTCGAGCGCCAGCAGCTCGCCCTCGAGCTCCTGCAGGGAGCCGCGCTGGTTGGTGACGAACTCGCGCATCAGCTCTTCGTCAGCCCACACGTACGGGGGGCCGGAGCTGCCCTGACCCGACTCGTGGAGGGCGGCGACGGCGCCGTTCAGACGCCGGAGCTCCACCTCGGGATCGGACACCGACCCGCCCAGCAGCGCAGTCGCCGCGGAGCGAGCCTCGGCGACAGCTGGGGCGGCACCTACGCCCTGCGCGGAGACCTTGTCCAGAAGACCGAGGAGGTCTCGCAGAGACCTGGGGTCCTCCGTGTCCAGGAGAACGAGGGCGGCGGCGAGGTCGTCCAGAAGAGTGCTCTTGGCACCGCAGTCGGCTGACACTGCTTCGCTCTCCCCTCGTCAGCATTCAGGTCCAATGCGCCTACCAGCCCTTCCGGGGCGTCCTTGCTTCGACTCACAGCGTTGCGTTCCTAAGAGCCAGGGCTCCCTGGAGATCCTTCTCTTCGTCGCTTCACAGAGTCCGCCAGCCGGCGTGCAAGCCACACGCCCCAGAAGGACAAGGCGGAGAGGAAGGGCCCGGACACGGGTCTTCCCGGACCGCCGAGGTGAAAGGGGACCCACGCATCGGGGCTTATGCCCGAAGCAAGGGGGCTGATCGTCAACGCGCTGACGGGACTCGGTGCGTCATCGGCGCAGGGCGCGCAGGCGCACGCTCCAAAGCAAGGCCATCCATCCCGCCCAGAGCCCCGCGGTGGGGCCGGCCTCCGAAGCGGAGCAGCCGCAAGACGAGGTCACTCCAGCCAGGTCGGGCGCCGTTGCGGCGTCCGGACCGGCAGTGGCAGGCGAGGCGTCGGCACCCATCACCGTACTCGCATCCAACGCCTCTTCATCGGCGTCGGGCGATGGCGCCGTCCCATCTCTTGCCGAGGGCGAGGCGTCCGCAGGCGCCGTGGCGTCCTCGCTTGAGGCCGCTCCATCGACCGAAGCAAAGCCCGCATCCGCCAGGCCGATACACGAGCCACCAGGGCAGTGCTCGAAGGCTCCGAGATCGAGCGACCCGGACATGGGCCGAAGCTCGCCAGACTGGTGCGGCACGTATTGCCAGCCCAGAGCGTGCGCAGGCAGCACCGCGGCGTGGAGAGCGGCACCCCGGTCGATGCACGCCGCCCCGGAGGCAAGCCGGTAGTCCTGGGCCACCTCATCGACGAACCCGGGCGAGGCGCCCGTCACCGCCCCGCCGAGGTCGTTGATGGTGCCCTGCAGCGCGCCGTGGCAGTCCACCCACCCTGGTTTCGACCAGTTGTTGCGTAGGTCCACGACGCCGGTCTCGTCGACCATCGCCAGGCTGGCGCCGCCGGCAGCGACGTACAGGACGTTGTTGCGCACGTCGGCGCGCTCCTCGTTGGTGCTCAAGCGCAGCAAGGTGGTGTTGCCCGAGCGCGTCGAGACGAGCGTGTTGTTGAAAAGGTGCAGCGTCCCCTTGCGATAGATGTCCGTGTCCCCGCTGTCGCCACCATAGTGGATGACCTGGTTGTTCCCGCCCTCCAGCTTGATGAAGACGTTGCCGTAGACGAAGGTGCTGCGGTAGCGCGGGTCGGAGGTCAGCGTGGGGTCATCCTCGGCGTCCACCAGGTCGAGGTTGCGATTGCCGCCTTCGATCCAGTTGTAGCGGATGACCGTCCCTACCGAGCGGTCCTTGAGA
>JACRCT010000032.1 GCA_016218885.1 Deltaproteobacteria bacterium
CACCTGGGTATGACTCGTGAGGAGGTAGAACGCAGAAAACTCGAGAGCGTCCGTCGGCGCCCACCGGACGGAGAGTGGCAGACCCGCCAAGAGCTGGAAGTGCGGCCCCGGCTCATACGCCAACGCCACGCCGGGCAATGGGACGTTGGGGAGAACTTCGCGCAGGTTGGAGTAATTCAGGAGGAAGACCCACGCAAAGCTCTCTCGCCACGGCACCCGAAGATGGGCATTGGCATTGATCGATGTCTCGTGGATGCTGCCAAATGGCCTGTCGGAGGCCGACCCGAGCCTCAGGTCACCGCCGGCGATCCAGTCGTTCTCCAGCTTCAAGCGCGCCGCCGTGCCGAAGTCGACATCCCAGAGTTCGTCAGGGAAGGCCTGCCCGGTGTCGGGGAGCATCGCCCCCGTGTCGATGGAGAGGGCCTTGAACCCGGCAAAGGCCGCCCATTCGAATTGATCCTTCTGCTGGAGAAGGGGGGCGACGAACCGAAGGCGGTGCTGGCTCAGGCCCATGTCCGTACTCTGCCCGCTGACGGGTCGGTCCGGATACAGGGTCCCGTCGTAGGACAGGCCGACCTTCAGGTCTCCCACGGTCCGGCTAAAGAACCCCTCGGGCCCTTGCTGGGCCGCGGCGAGGCCGGGCAGCGCCCCTCCGATGCTGAATACCAGGAACACGGGCAGCAAGAATCTGCGCATCATCAGTTTCCCCTCCTTTGACGGGACGTCGCTCCATATGTACAGCGGCCTGTCTAAAGTGTGTGTGAAGATTCAGCCAAATCGTGTAAGGTTTTGTGGGCGTTGGCCGTGGACGCTTAACAATTCTTGACATCCATTCCATTGGCTTTGAGGTACAATCATCCCCGGCCACCCTCGGAACACCAGGAGTTGCAGATGAACCGCATCCTCGTTATTGACGACGACGTCGAGCTCTGCGAACTGCTGACGGACTATCTGACCCGAGAAGGGCTGCAGGTCGAGACGGCCCACGATGGTGAGCGGGGGGCCGAGCGGGCGCTCTCGGGCGAATACGCGCTCGTGGTTCTGGACATCATGCTGCCGGGCAGTAGCGGCTTTGATGTGCTGCGGCGGATCAGGGCAGCCTCGAAAGTCCCGGTGCTGATGCTCACCGCCCGGGGCGATGACGTGGATCGAATTGTGGGACTGGAGATGGGGGCGGACGATTACCTGCCCAAGCCCTTCAACCCCCGTGAGCTAGTGGCCCGGATCCGTGCCATTCGACGCCGGGTCGAACCGAGGTTGGAGCGGGAAACGGGGCCGGGAAAGGCCGCAGAAAGGGTCGTCGTCGGGGATGTGCAATTGGACCCGGGCGCACGCGTTGTGCTCCAACGTGGCCACCCGGTCGACCTGACGTCGGTCGAGTTCACGCTCTTGGAGGTCCTCCTGCGCGCGTCGGGCCAGGTAGTCACCCGCGAGGAACTTGCCAAGGAGGTGTTGGGACGGCGGCTCTCCCCGTACGACCGCAGCATCGACGTGCACGTCTGCAGCCTGCGCAGGAAGCTGGGCCACCAGCTCGGCGACGCGGAGCGGATCAAGACGGTGCGCGGGGTCGGCTACCTCTACACCCATCCGCCGGACCCCGTTGGAGAAGAGGCCCCGAAGGGGTAGGCCTGGACTCACCAGGGCAGCGCATGCGAAGCCTCTTCGTAAAGATCTTTCTGTGCTTCTGGTTGGCCACTACTCTGTCGACCGTGGCGCTGTTCCTCATCAGCCTCGCCACCCAGACGGGGCCGCCCGCCGAGTACCGGCGTCGCGCGATCGAACAGTGGCGGCGCCTGACGGGGCAGACCCTGGCGCTCTATGGCGAGACCGCGGCCGCGCTTCTGGAGCGCGACGGGCAGGCCGCGCTCGATGACTACACGCGGCGCGTCGAGCAGATGACCGACATCCGCGTCGTGCTGGTCCTGCGCGGGAGCAACACCGTGTTCGACCAAGAGGCACCCGTAGGCGCGCGGCGCCTGGCGGAGCGGGCCGCGGTCAGCGGCAGAGCCGAAGCCGAGGACGCGGGCGAGGCCCTGTGGCTCGCTATCCGGGTCCTCGGGCCGCAGGGAGAGCCTTACGTGGTCGTCGGCGTCCTGGCGGGGCCGGGCCTGCACGGGGTGGTGCCGCCCCCTCCCGGGCCCGGGCTGCGGGCCGGGTTCCTCGCCGAATTCCCGCACTTTGCCCGTGAGGTCAGCGGACCCGCGCTGGTCACCTTCATCGTCGGCGGCCTGGTGTGCCTCGGGCTGGCCTGGCAACTGACCGCCCCGATTCGCCGGCTGCGCACGGCGACGCATCGGCTGGCCGGGGGGGACCTGACGGCCCGGGTGGGGCCGGGGCAGATCCGGGGCGGCGACGAGATCGCCGCCCTGGGCCGCGACTTCGACCTGATGGCCGAGCGGATCGAGGAGTTGCTGACCACTCAGCGGCACCTGCTGCGCGACATCTCGCACGAGCTGCGCTCCCCGCTGGCCCGGCTGAACGTTGCCCTCGAGCTGGCCAGGCAGAGATCCGGGCCGGGGAGCGACGGCCCCCTGGACCGGATCGAACGCGAATCGGAGCGACTCAACGACCTGATCGGCCAACTCCTCACGCTGGCCCAATTGGAGAGCGGCGACAAGTGGATCGAACGACATCCAGTGTCCCTGAAGAGCCTTGTCGAGTCGATTGCCTCCGACGCCAATTTCGAGGCAGAGACGCGAAATCGGGCCGTGCACGCCGTTGTGGAACACGATGTCACAATCCAGGGCTCCGAAGAGATGCTCCGGCGGGGCATCGAGAACGTGGTGCGCAACGCCGTCCGCTATACCGCCGAGTCCACACAGGTGGACATTTCGGTCTGCCGGCGTCGCCGAGGAGC
>JACRCT010000630.1 GCA_016218885.1 Deltaproteobacteria bacterium
CGGGAGGTCTCAGGAGGCGAGCCGCTTTTCGCTCCTTGGCCCCTCCCGCCGAATCCGCCGCGCTGCTCCTGGCCGTGGACATGCACCGGTCTTTCTCAGCGCACTGCCAGCCGCACCGCCAAGCGGGTCCCTCCTCGGTTCCTCCCACCCCGACCAACAGCTCGAATTCGTGGAACGGGCGTTGCTTTGGAAACGGCCAAGCTCGCGAACCAAGCACCCGAAGCGGCGCCCAACGGCAGCCGCCAGTGGACGAGAGCCAACTCTTGCCGCGCGATTCGCGAAGGTCATGTCCGCGAGGCTCCGGGGAGAACAACCGATGACGAAGGTGAGAGTTGCCGGAGCGGTCATCAGCATGGTGGCCTGGATGGCGGTGTCCCTCGCCGGATGCGGATCCGCGCAAACGGATCCGGGCAATCCCCAGAAGCCCGCCGATGGCTCCCAAGTCCTCGTCGATCCTTCCGCGAGCGACGGCGGCGGACAGAGCGACGGCGATGACGGTGGTGGACAGAGCGACGCGTCGACCGCGGACGCGAGCGGGGGCGCACCGAGCTTGGACCTTCACGGGGTCCCCTCGTTCGGCGACCAGGTCTCCTTCCTGTATAGCGGCGCCAACCCCGTCCAGAAGGGAATGGCCGAAGGAGCCATCGACTCCTCCCGCGTCGGAGTGCTCCGGGGAATCGTCACGCGGCGAGGAGGCGCACCTCTGGAGGGAGTCCGGGTGGAGGTGGAGGGGCACCCGGAGTATGGCTACACGCTCTCTCGCGCCGACGGCGTCTACGATGTGGCGGTCAACGGAGGCCCGATTCAGATCCTGCGCTTCACGCGCGACGGATACCTGCCTGCCGAGCGGCACGTCGACTCGCTGGCTCGCAGCTACCAATGGGCTCGCGAGGTGACGCTCATCCCGCTGGACCCCGCGGTCAGCGCCATCGACCTCGGCCAAGACTCGTTCCAGGCGGCCCAGGCGACCGCGGTGAGCGACGGGGCCGGCGACCGCCAGCCGACGGTCTTGTTCGCCCCCGGGACCAAGGCCACCCTGGTCATGCCCGACGGCAGCACCTCCGACATCACCGCGCTCCACGTGCGGGCGACCGAGTTCACCGTCGGCGATAGCGCGATCGCGGCGATGCCCGCGCCGCTGCCCCCGGAGACCGCCTACACCTACGCCGCCGCGCTGACGGTGGACGAGGCCCTGGCTGCCGGCGCCCAGTCGGTGAAGTTCAGCAAGCCGGTCCGCTTCTATCTCGAGAACTACCGCGGATTCCCCGTGGGCACGGCGATCCCCGTCGGCTACTACGACGCATCCAAGAAGGCTTGGGTGGCAGAGCCCGATGGCGTGGTGCTCAAGATTCTGGGCGTCACCTCCGGCCTGGCGGACCTCGACCTCGAGGGCACCGGCCAACCCGCCAACGCGAGCACGCTCGCCCTGCTCGGCATCGAGGATCTCGAGAGAGGCGAGCTGGCGAGCCGCTTCGACGTCGGCGAGACCCTCTGGCGAGCAGAGTTCCAGCACTTCAGCACCTTCGACCTCAACCCCGACCACGGGGGTGGCGGCGCCGGGCCGAGCGGCAACGGGAACCCATCGCCTTCGCCGCCCAAGAACAAGCCTCTGCCCTGCCCCGGCTCCACCGGCGGGTCGGTCATCGTCTGCGAGGACCAGGTCCTCGGCGAGGACGTCCGGATCGCCGGGACGCCCTTCTCGCTTCACTACCGCAGCGACGCGGTGCCGGGCCGCCGCGAGAGCGTCGTCATCCCCCTGACGCCCGCGAGCCTGAGCACCATCCCCGACCACGTGGAGCTCGAAGTCGACGTCGCCGGCCAGCACCTCGCCAGGCGATTCCCACCGACGCCCCAGCAGAGCTATCGCTTGAACTGGGACAACAAGGACGGCTTCGGCAGGACGCTCGCCGGCCGGCAGCTGGCGACCATCCGGGTCGGCTACGCCTACAAGCCGGAGTACTTCACCGAGAAGCTCGTCGAGCGACTGAACACCACGACGGTGGCGACGTCGTTCGGGCTCCCTGCGCGGCCGAACCTCCAGCCGAGCGGCATCTTCTTCGATCAATCGCCGGCCTGGCTGGTGGTCTGGGACCGCTGGACCACCTGGCTCACCAGCTCCGACGCCCGACTTATTGGGCTCGGCGGCTTTCGCGTCTCGCCTCTGCATGAATACGACCCGGCCTCGAAGATGCTGACCACCGGCACGGGAATCCGGCGCGCCGCGGAGGACAGCGGCCGGTGGGTGACGACCATCGCCGGCGACTGGACGACCCAGTGCACCCGCACCAGAAACGACCCCTCCGGGCCTCCATCGGCCGAGAACTGCGGCGATGGAGGACCGGCGCGCAGCGCGACGTTCGAGGACATCAGCGACCTCGCCATGGGCCCAGACGGCGGCCTCTTCGTTCGCGAGGCCGACCGCATCCGCAAGATCGATTCGCGCGGATGGATCACGACCGTCGTCGGCGGCGGAACCGAGAACGAGAGGTCGGGCGACCCGCTCGAGCTGGCCGTGCGCCGGGACTACTCCGGCGCGATGGGCTTCGACGCCCTGGGGCAGCTCTACTTCGCCTTTGGTTGGAGCTTCTCCCCCGGCTACTCCACCCAGGTCGTCGGGCGCCTCGGCGTCGACGGCAAGGTCACGGTCGTCGCCGGCGGAAGCCTCTACGGCAGCTGCTCGGTCACGGCGCAATCGGCACCCTGCCCGGCGACCGAAACCGCCTTGTGGCGCATCGACGGGCTGGCGGTTCGGCCGGACGGCAGCTTCTTCATCAGCGACGGCACCGGCATCGACTTCGTGGGAACGGACGGCAGGATCTCGCGGCTCAATCCGCGGCAGCGCGATGCCCAGATCACGGCCGCATTCGGAGCCACGGATTTCAACGGAGCAGGGCTCGCCACCGCAGAGGACGGGAGCCTGTACGGGCTCGCCAACGTGGGCTGGAGCGGCTATCCCGGCGCAGCGAGCTTCATCTGGAACGCGGCAGCCGGGGGCCAAGCGAGCACCGTCGCCGGGGGGCCCCCCTGCAACAACTGCGGCGGGGCTTGCTGGACCCCTCGCGATTACAAATGCGGGGACGGAGCTGTCGGCGCGCTGTTCGACACCCTCCTTGCCCAGGCAATTGGCCCCGACGGGACTCTGTACGTCGCGGATGGAGAGGTCATCCGCAGCGTCGATCGCGCGGGCGTCGTCCGCCGCGTCCTGAACGACTGGGAAGGCCCCAACGCGCTCGGGCCCAACGACGTGTGTCGCTCGGGCTGGGTCGAGACCAGCGGAGACAACGGACCGGCCCTGGGGGCCTGCGCCAACGGTATCCGGGGGATGGCGGTCGACAAGGCCGGCAACCTCTTCTTCAGCGAGGGCACGAACCATCGCATCCGCATGATCAGCGCTACCCGGGGCGGCTTCGAGCGCAACGGCGAGATCCGCATCCCCTCGGAGAACGGCGCCGAGGTCTACGTCTTCGATGCCCAGGGACGCCACCTGCGCACCCTCGACGGGCTCACCGCCGCGGTCCTCTATTCCTTCGAGCGCGACCCCGCCGGCCGCCTGTCCGCCATCGTCGATCGCGCCGGCCTCAAGACGACCATCGACCGCGACCCGAGCGGCAACCCGACCAGGATCACCAGCCCCGAAGGGCTGGAGACCCAGCTGGCCGTCGACGCCAACGGCTTCCTCTCGTCGGTGACCAGCCCTTCGGGCGCGACGACCCGCTTCACCTACCAGGGCGACCAAGGCTTGCTCATCGGGATGACCGACCCGCGCGGCGGCAACCATGCGTTCGCCTACGACGATGAGGGACGGCTGATCAGCGATGAGGGGGCGGCCGGCACGAAGACGCTTGCCCGGACCCCTCTCGACGACGGCTTCGCGGTGACCGTGACCACGCCCGAGGGGCGCCAGACGACCCATGAGGTGCACGCCTCTGCGGACGGCTCCGATCGGCGGGTGCTGATCGACGCCAGCGGCGGCAGGAGGGAATGGGTGCGCGCCTCCCATCGCAGCCAGGTCACCGACGCGGATGGAACGGTGACCGTGACCTGGCCACTGCCGGACCCACGCTGGGGCATGGCCGCCCCTCTGGCGGGCTTGGTGACGCTGACGACGCCCGGTGGCATTCAACGAGCGGCGACGACGCGCGCTGAGGCGACCCTCGCCGACCCCACCGACCCTCTGTCGGTGCAGTCGCTCACCTATACCCATTCGGTGAACGACGTCGCGACCGCTACCCGGACCTTCACCGCCGCGACGAGCGGCACCCCGGCAACGATCACCGCGACCAGCTCCGCCGGTCGCGTGGTCATCGCCACGCTGGACGATCGGGCGCGGGTGACGAGGCTTGCCTACGCAGCAGACGCACCGGTCACCGCCACCTACGACGAGCGAGATCGCCTCGCCAGCGTGGCGCAGGGCGCCCGCCGATTCACGCTGTCCCACGACCTGGCGAACCGGCGCATCTCCACCACCGACGCGCTCGGCCAGACCGTGCAGCTGCAGCAGGACGCTGCGGGCCGCACCACCCAGCACACCTTTGCCGATGGGGCCTCCGTCGGCTTCAGCTACGACCTCAGCGACAACCTCATCGCCGTGACGCCGCCGGGAAGGCCGAGCCACTCGTTCAGCTTCACCCTCGACTCGCCCCAAAACCTGCTCGAGAGCTATACGCCGCCCTCCGTCGCCGGGAGCGGCCCGACCGGCTACGACTACGACCGGGACGGCCTCGAGAGCAAGGTCCTGCGCCCGGACCAAACCGCCATCGAGACATCGTACGACCCGGGCGGACGCGTGCTCGCGCAAGCTACGGCGCGCGGCAGCCAGCTCTTCACCTATGGCGACCACACGCGCCGCGCCGTCAGCGTCACCACGCCCGCGGGAGTCGGGCTCACCTACGGCTATGACGGACCCCTGCTCACCTCGGTCGCACTCTCCGGAACGGTGACCGGCATCCTGTCGTCTTCTTTCGACACCTACCTCAGGGTCTCGAAGCTCTCGCTGAACGGAGCCGCGGGCATCGAATTCCAGTACGACGCCGACCACCTGCTGACGGCTGCCGGTCCGCTCACACTCGCCCGCGATCCTGCGAGCGGGCGCGTGACCGCCACCACCGCAGGCACAGTGAGCTGCTCGCAAAGCTACGACGCCCATGGCGACCTCAGCGGCATCATCGCCGCGGCTGCCGCCCCCCTCTTCTCGAGCGTGCTCGAGCGCGACGTGCTCGGTCGCATCCACAAAGCGACGACGGTCGCGGGCGGGGACACGAAGGCCTTCGAGTACAGCTATGACCCGGCAGGTCGATTGACCGACGTGGCGGCCGGCGGGGCGGGCGCGGCCCATTACACCTACGACGCCAATGGCAATCGGCTGACGAAGGAGACCCCCGCCGGGACCGAGAGCGGCGTGTACGATGACCAGGATCGCCTCGTCAGCTACGCCGGGGTGACGTATGCGTTCGCCGCGGCGGGCGAGCTCCACTCCACGACCGACGCGGCCACCGGCCAGACCACCCAGTACCTCTATGACGCCTTTGGGAGCTTGATCCAGGTGCAGCGACCTGACGGAACCAACATCGAGTATCTCGTCGACGGCGAGCACCGACGGGTCGGAAAGAAGGTGAATGGGGCGCTGAAGCAGGCCTTCGTCTACCAGAGCCGCCTGCGACCAGCAGCACAGCTCGACGGCGCGGGGAACCTCGTCAGTCGCTTCGTCTATGGCACCCGAGCCAACGTGCCCGACCTCATGATCCAGCCCGCCAACACCTATCGCCTGATCACCGATCACCTCGGGAGCGTGCGGCAGGTCGTCGACGTGGAGTCGGGGGCGATCGCGCAGCAGCTCGACTACGACGAATTCGGCGTCATCACCCAGGACACGAACCCAGGGTTTCAGCCGTTTGGATTCGCAGGCGGCCTCTCCGATGGAGATACCGGGCTGGTCCGGTTCGGTTGGCGAGACTACGACCCGCAGACGGGGCGCTTCACCGCCCCAGACCCGCTTCGATTCGCCGGGGGCTCGTCGAATCTCTATTCGTACGTCGGGAGCAATCCTGTCTCTTTGACGGATCCCTTCGGGCTGTCCAACCCGGCGCGGGTCGAATGCCTGATCAAGAAGTATCTGCAGGAGAACAAGAACAACCCGACCAAAGCCTGGGAGCAGTCACGCGGCGACCGCCTGTTCGATCCGAACAAGCTGAACGACGAGGATCTGCGGGATGCCGAGCACTACCTGTGGAGCTTCAGCGACGTATCCTCAGGTGCGACGGACCCGCTCAGCGAAAGCCTCCTCACCGTCGGCTACTCGCTGTGGAAGCTCGCGACCAACAGCACCTCCAAGCCCTCGCTCGACGAGGTCGGCTGGGGGGTTCGGGGCGCCTGGGATTTGTCCCCACCGGGCGTCGACCCGCTCAAAGGCCCTCCGGCAGGCGGCGGAAGCGAGGACTGCGGGTGTGCGAAGTGATGCGTCCGCTCCCGGCAGATCCCGCGTCCCGAGAACCTCAGCAAGTGGTGGCTGCCTCCCTACACGGCGCCGACTCCGGTGGCGCTGCGGTTCAAGAAGGACGTCCACTACGGCTCGATGCGACACCACCTTCATCGCTCCGGCGTCGGGGGCGGGGGCGGGGGTCATCCGCCAGTCGGACGTCGCGGACACGACACCCTGGACGCCTGGACCGCCGCGGCTCCCTGGGCCAGCGCCGCCGGCAGCCGCGTCGTCCGCGCCAACGCCATCCTCCTCTTCAACGACACCGAGGCCACGACGGAGATGGCCGTGCCCGCAGGAGCCGCCTGGACGTTGCCCGACGGGACCGCGGTCGGCGCCTCGGCTTCCGTTCCCGCGTTCTGCAGCCACCCACTTCGCCGCAGGCTTCTACGAGCCCGGCCTCGACCAGGTCCGGCGGGAGTACCCGGCTTCCCATCGCCAATTCGAGGCACCCTATCGAGCCGGCGCGACTGCCCGTTCCTCTTCGAAGACGATCGGCGCAGGAAGAGAGCCCGTGTCGAGCATCAAGGCCAGGTCCATCGTCTCGGCCATGAGCTTTTCGGTGGGCGCCATCCCGCCCAGATCGATCTGCGCCTGGCCTCCGGTGATCGCGCTCGTCACCAAGGGCGCGGAGGTGATCTTCCCGTCGAGGACGATGGCGAGCTTGTGGCCGACGATTCGCCGCGTGAGCTGCTCGAACGCCTTCGCCCCGCTTTGCGTGAAGGTCACCGACACGTAGGGCCCGCGAGAGTTCTTCTGGACTTGCGCGGAGGCGACGTCGTCGCCGGTGACTTCTGCCGGCCTCACCGCGAGGTAGAGGGCCTTGGAGGTCGCGCCCAGGCGGGCGCTCTGGAGCTCGGGAAGCAGCTCCACACCTGCCGGTAGGCGTCTGCGGACCTCCTCGAGCCGCCGCTCACGGCTCGCCTCAATCGCGATTGTCTCGCCCACCTCGCCGCCAGGGCGCTTGTAGGGCTGGGCCTCTAGCCGGATGCCGGCTTCATTGGGCACGTCGTGGAGGAGCTCACGCAGCTCCGCCCCGTCGTCCACCTCGCGAAACTCCAGCCGGGCGGCAACCAGCGCCGCCTTCACCAGGTCCACGGATTGGGCGGCTCTTCCGGCGGGAAGGCCTATGTAGATCCGGGTCCCCACACGAATCACAATGGCCTCGACGCCCAAGTGCTTGAGGCGGCGACCTATCACCACCCGGCCTTTCTCGACCTCGGCTTCCCGGGTGACCGATTGGAAGCTCACGATGAGCTCGACACCTCCCCGGCTCATGTCCGGCTTCGTGCGGCAGGAGGTCGACAGCGCGAGCGTCAACGCGATGCGCACGAAGCCTCGCCTGCCGAGCCCCTGGAAACGGCCTCCCGCTGCTCGTTTCCAATCGAGTCCCCGCACCCGGGGACTACCTTTGCGGCGGCCTTCAACCGGTCGATTCGGCCCAGGCAATTGCATTCGGCAGCCTCCTCAGAGTCATGGCGCAGAGCATGTGAATCACCGAATCGGCCATGTCCTCTCCTCGGTCAAGCGCTTCCAACGACCTTTCGATGCTCAGCCTCCAGCGACAAGCACGGTTGAACCCCGACATAGAGCGACGCCTCGCCCGCAAGCTCGACGACCGACAGGCCTTCAGCGAGGCACCGATCCGCACGCGGACGTAACCCTCAGGGGGCCTCCAGCGTGGCGCTCGCCCCCACAGGCGGAAGCGCGAATGGCTCGAACCGCCCGCTCCTCCAGATCAGCCACCGATAGCGCGGGTCTTCGAGCGATCGGTCGAGCGTGAGCATCGCCTCGACGATGCGCCCCCGAGAAGCCGCCTCGACGCTCGCTGCCAATCCCTGCACCTTGACCCGCTCGCCCTCGCGCAGGGGCGAGGCGGCGTCGCGCACCCAGACGATCTGCTGCCAGGGCCGGTCGTCGGTCCGGCGCAGGCCTACCGTCCGCTCGTCGACGCGCCACACCTCGAGCGGGCCCAACGTCGCCGCCAGCAGCCGCACCTTCTTAGGCATCGCCTCGCCGCGCAGCGCCTTGGTGATGGGGATGAGCCCGGCGGTGAAGGGGTCCGGAGCGTGGACGATCACCAGCTCCTGCTCGCGGATCGCGTCATCGGCCGGCGCGGTCTCGGCTCCCTGCGCGAAGGGGACCCAGCGCAGCGACGGGCTCATCGCGCGCAAGGGCAAGAGCAGCGGGCCCACGACGAGATGGGTCGCGACGACGAGGCCCAGCACGACCCTCTCCAGACTCCTCTTGCGCGCCTCGGCTGCCACGGCCGCGGACACTCCCCTCTCGATGAGCATCGCGACCAGCGGCGCCGCGCCGATCCCCACGAAGACGAGGCCCCGATCCATGGAAGGGGAAGCGCAGGCGGGCACGACAGCGCCGAGCATTCCAAACGCGAAGAAGCGTGCGGTCCGGTCGCCCCTCAGAAGCCGCAAGGCCAGGGGAAGAAGCGGGAGCAGGAAGAGCACCGCGAGCGCGGTGTGGGCCGGAAGCCAGGCATCGGGCAGGAAGACCTGTCCCTCCGCGGGCAGGAGCGTCCATTGCGCCGCGAGCAGGGCCGGCGCCCGCAACCCGAAGACACCGAGGAATCCCAGCGGATCCTTGAGCGGGTCGGAGTAGAAGTCGCAGCCCACAGCGCCGCTGCCGGTGAGCTTGTAGATCGCCGCCCAGCCGACGGACACCAGCGCCGCGGGCAGGAGCGAGCTCAGTCGCCGGTGGACAGGGCCCTCCTCGCACAGCAGCGCGTAGGACCCGAGATAGGCGAGCGTCGCGACCGCTCCTTCGGAGCAGAGGAGCGCGAGAGCGAGGAGCGCCGGGGCCAGGAGCCCGAAGCGCCGCCCCTCGCGCTGCCGCCAACGATGATGGGCGAGCAGCGCGAGCGCGCCGAAGCACGCGGCCATGAGCGAGTTGCGCTGGGCCAGCCATCCGGCGGCGAAGCCGTGCGCGTCGTCGAGGGCGAAGACGAAGGCGGCCAGTCCCGCGACCACGCTGGGGCCGAAGACTCGCCGGTAGAGCGCGCCGCAGGCGGCGACGAGGAGCGCGAGCCACAACAGGCTCTGCAGGTGCATCAGCGCCGGCGAGCCACTCCAAGCCGCCTGATCCAAGAGGTGGGTGAGCGCCGCCAACGGCCTGAACCCGGCGATGCGCAGCTCGGGGTGACTCCACCAGGGCAGGATGCCGGCGTCGACCATCCGGCCGACCCGTTGAGGATCGCCGTCGGCGAACCTGAAGAGGTGGTACCAGGGCTGCGCGAGGTCGGGGAACCCGGGGTAGCCGCGCGCTGCCCAGGCCAGGTAGTGGTCGTCGAGCTGGAGCCCGACGCTCAAGGCGGGGAGGCACAGCACGGCCGCCAGGCCTGCGAGCGCCGGCAGGAAGCCGCGACGTCGCGAGGCCTTGGAGACCCACCCGAGCCACCGCAGGAGCAGGCCGATCATCGCCGGTCCGCCTCCCGACGCGGGATGGCCAGATGCACCAGGGACGCGAGCACCGCGCCAGCGGCGACGTCGGCCACGAAGTGCTGCCGTGTCGTCAAGGTGGAGAGGGAGATGAGGATCGCCGCGCCGACCCACATGGCGCCCAGCCGGTGGCGGCGCATGCGCAGCGCAGCAAACGCGGTGAGGGCGACGTGCAGGCTGGGGAAGGTGTTGCCGGGGCCGTCCACGCCGTGGAGCCACTCATAGGCGCCGCGCCAAACCGACCCACCGAGCTCTTCGAGGGAGGGCCTCGGGAAGTGCGCGGTGAAGAGCGCGAACCCGGCGTAGCAGAGCGCGGCACAAGCCAGCAGCCCGGCCAGGAGCCGAAAGAGCTCGCTACCCTCGAGCGCGACCACCGCCAGGGCTGGCAGCAAGAGCCAGCACGCGTAGACGGCGAGCGTCCAGGGAACGAAGGGGATCGCGCGGTCCAACGAGGTCATGAAGTCGAACCGGGGCTCGAGCCAGGCGTTGAGGTACGGATACGGAATGGCGCCGAGGACGAAGGCGGCGGTCGCCAGAGACAACCGGCCCACCGCGTTCCGGCCCAGTCGCTTGAGGAGTTGCGGCACGCCGCCGATGCTACCCCGGCCGGACTGGCGATGCCGCCGACGTGCCGGTGTGGAAGTGGTAGAAGCGATTCGGCTCGAGCATCAGTCGGTCTCTCACCAGTTTCGAGGAGCGATTTCGTGAAAGAAAGCGGAGGCGGGCTCCCGCACTCTCGGCCTTCGGCCTTGGGGACGGTTCGCGCCGTCCTCGTGGGCCTGGTCGTTTCGATCGTGGGCCTCGCCGTGGCGTTCCTCGGGCTCCCGCACCGCGAGATGCTCGAGTGCCGGCGCGCCAGCGCCGGCCCCATCCTCTGTCACGCCTTCCAGGAGTCGGACGTGCTCGCCCTCCGGCTGGCGGAGAGAAGCTTCGAGCTTGCCCCAGGCAGCTCTGGCGTCCGGATCGAGCGGACTCTCGATGAGGGAAGGCACAACTTCCATCTGCAGCTCACCACCACGTCCGGCCAGACCGTTCGCTGGGGCAAGACGCACGCGCGTCGCGAGACGGTCGCCTCGTTCGAGCGGGAGATCGCGAGCTTTCTCGAGACGCCCTCGATGAACGAGGCGCGGTTCGTGGAGAAGGCCGCGTTCCTCTGGTCGCTCCCTGTCGGGGCGCTCATCGTCGCGGTGGGTCTCGCATTCCTCCTCATGGGGCTCCGCCGCATGATCCGGTCTTGCGGAGCGCGATGACGGTTCGGTCCGACACATGGACGTGGAAACGCAGCCCACGTGGTCACGTTGCTAGACAAGCGCCCAGGTGGAAATGGCGGCACGGATTGATACCGGTTAGCCCACTTGAGTGGGCTTCGTTGAGGTAGCCGCGGGCTTTGAGCGGGCTTTAGCCCGCTTGAGCCCGCGGTGATCCGCTTGTCACGCGATCATCATCGCGAGGGGCCCACCGATCTCTCCCGCGGAGCTCATCCCACCGCCCGAGCAGCGTCCTGGTCAACCGTCATCGCCAGGGTCACCCTGACCTGCGCCGTGGCCTCAATGCTCCTCCTCCCGCTACAGACGATTTCGTAACCGGCCAGTAGCCGGTGCGCCACCGGAGATGATGAGCGTCTCGTGCGGGCCGACCTCGGGACAGCGGATGGTGTTGCGGCTCGACTTCTACCCAGGGCGGTCATGCTCGCGATCACCGCGGGCTCAAGCGGGCTGAAGCCCGCTCAAAGCCCGCGGCTACCTCAACGAAGCGCACTGAAGTGCGCTAACCGGCTCGAGCACCTTGCCTCGAGTGCTGCATGGGCTCCGTCCTGTCCGTTCATGGAACAAGGCTGCTTCTGCTCGTCTGCTGACAGGCCCCAGGTCCGTGCAAGCACCCGCACCTGGACAGGTGGTCGCCCCTGGCCGGCGCGATGTAAGGTTCGGGCCCGAGCGCACCCCATGGCGGCCTTCATCTACGTGTGTGGCCCCTCGGGGGCCGGCAAGGACAGCGTGATCGCGCGCGCGCGGGAGCGCCTCGAGGGGCACCCCTCCTTCGCCTTCGCGCAGCGCCTGATGACCCGCCCTGCGGAGCCGGGCTCCCACCACCGCTCCGTCTCGCCCGCGGAGTTCGCGGCCCTGGAGGCTGCGGGCGGGTTGTGCATGAGCTGGGCAGCCCACGGGTTCCGCTACGGCGTCGAGCGCCAGGCGCTCGCCCTGGTACAAAGCGGACGCTGGGTCATGGTCAGCGGCTCGCGCGAGCATGCGCCACGCGCCTGCGTCGACTTTCCCGGGACGCGAATCGTCGTGGTGCGCGCCTCGCACGACCTGCTCGCCCGGCGGCTGCGTGAGCGGCGACGCGAGTCGGCGCAGGCCCTGGCCGAACGAGAGGCGCGCAACCTGCTCTGGCCCGAGCTGAGAGGCGACCTGGAAGTCGTGAACCAGGGCCGCCTCGAGGACGCGGTGCGCATCCTGACGGACGGGGTCCTACGCTGGCTCGCAGGCTGAGGGCGCGGCCTCGCTTTCGCGCGCTCCTGGCGGGCGGATGCCCGGCTCATCGTCTCTTGCTTTTCACGCCCGCGCGCTCGGCCAGGAGCCGAAAGAGCTCGCTACCTCGAGCGAGACCACCGCCAGGGCCGGCAGCAGCAGCCAGCCCGCGTCGACGGCGAGCGTCCAGGGAACGAAGGGGATCGCGCGGTCCAACGAGGCCGGGGCGGCATGTATCAGCTCGCGGCACTCTGCGCAGACGGCGACGGCGCGGTGCGCGTCTCCAAGAAGGCCTTCATCTCCGGCCACTGTGCGGAAAGGAAGTCGAAGTCCCCCGCGGCGAAGGGCTTGGCTCCGGCGATGATCTCGGTGATCGCGGCCTCCGGCTGCCCGATCTGCTGCGCAGCGTAGGCCTGCACCAGCCGCGCGGCTTTGCGCAGGATCCAGCCGCAGCTCTCCAGAGCCTGCCATCGGGTCTCGGCGAGCTTGACCACCCCTCCATGATTGCCCGCCCGCGCGAGGAGCATCAGCTCCGAGACCGAGGCGACGGGCGTCTCGGCCTTGATCTTGTTGGCTTGGTCGAAGAGCGCTCGCGCCTTGGGCTCGTCGCCCGAGAGCGACGCGCTCACCGAAGCCAGGTGCGCCGCGGCCGCCGCCAAGGGGACGTTCTTGGATAGGACCCACGACTTGGACAGCTTGTCGAATCGTCGTTGCGCGTCTTCCTGCTTCCCCAGAAGCAGCAGGCACAGGGCTGCGTTGTAGCGCGTCGCACCGCTGCACACCAAGAACCTTGAGGCCCGCTCGAACACTGCCAGCGCGTCCGCGCGCTTGCCCATCGCGAGCAGCTTCAAGCCCTGATGGTTGCGCCTATTGACCAACATAATCAGGCCCACAGCACCACTGAAGACGACGAAAAGGAGGCCCAGCCAGCCCAGGCTCGGGAGCGAGGAGGAGGACTCCGGCGGGACTGGGCGGGGATGGGGCTCATGACTCTGCACGAATTGGTGGAGGGTGACGAAGAGCACGATGAGCAGGGCCCAGAGTGCGATCCTTCCCCCGGCACTGCCCTGTTCCGACGAACGCTGCCGCCTGATCCCGACCACGTTTGCCTCCCTGCGCGATGAATGTGTTCGGAATATACATTCGGTGAAGGTGGACGCCCTCGTCTACAATTCCGGTGCGTGAGTGCCCAACATCGCTGTGCGTTCCATACTGCCGCTCCGGCCGCGGACATCTGTCGGCGGTGCGGCTCCTTCCTGTGCTTCGAGTGCCTGCAGATCGACCAGGCGCGGGTGCTCTGTGCGGCGTGCGTCGAGCGCGTCCGTCACGACGTGGAGGTGGCGGGAACGGAGGCGCGCAAGCGAGTCCGCACGGCGCTGGCCTTCGCCGCCCTGGGCTTACTCAGTCCCTTGGGCTGCATTGGGGCCGGGATGGCGGCACGCGAGCTGCTTTCGGTGAGGAAGGATTCGTCGTGGGAGGCCAAGCGCTGGAGCTGGCTCGCGCTTGGGCTTGGGCTCGGCACTACGGCGCTTTGGGCCGTCGTCGGCCTGGTCCACCTCGGATTCTTCGACTGACGGCTGGCCTCGTACGCAGCTCGCACCGCGAGCGGGCGGCTCGCTAGAACCAAGCTCGCCCCGCAGCCCGGAGCCACTCCGGCTCCCCGTCGAGCCGGCGTCGACGAGCTGATGCGGGGCACCTGGCCGAGCCCTGTGAGGATCTCGTGGTCGACGGCGAAGGACACCGTTTGCCGATGCCTCGACCCCTGAGCCACGGGCAACCCCGAGACCATCCCGGGACGCGAATCGTCGTGGTGCGCGCCTCGCACGACCTGCTCGCCCGGCGGCTGCGTGACCGGCGACGCGAGTCGGCGCAGGCCCTGGCCGAACGAGAGGCGCGCAACCTGCTCTGGCCCGAGCTGAGAGGCGACCTGGAGGTCGTGAACCAGGGCCGCATCGAGGACGCGGTGCGCACCCTCACGGACGGGGTCCTACGCTGGCTCGCAGGCTGAGGGCGCGGCCTCGCTTTCGCGCGCTCCTGGCGGGCGGATGCCCGGCTCATCGTCTCTTGCTTTTCACGCCCGCGCGGAGGCTGAATCGGCGACCCCATGGACACCTTCGAGACCTATCGAGAGGAGCTGAAGCTGAGCCGCCAGGCGTTCGAGGCGGCGCACTCCTACCCGTTCTTGATCATGCGCAAGTCGGGCGAGGAGCTGAGGGGAGGCAAGGTCACCTACGCCACGACCTGGGAGCCGCTCGCGCCGATGACCGCGCCGCCAGCCCCGGTGGCTCAAGACCTGTCGGACGTCCTCATCTTCAAGGTGCGCCCTCGCCCCGAAAGCTTCTTCCCGAAGCTGGTCTCCATCGGGCGCGACGAGAGCTGCGACGTGGCAATCCCCGACGGGCGGGTCTCCAGAGTCCATGCGTCCATCGAGCGCCTGCCGCAGGGCGACCGGTACATGCTCTTCGACTCCGGGTCCCGCAACGGGACCAAGCTCAACGGCCGCAACGTCGCCAAAGGCGAGCGGGTGAAGCTTTCCTTCGGCGACAACATCAAGCTCGGTGGGTTCTGGCTGGAGTTCGTCAGCGCGGGGCACCTCTACGATCGCCTGCGCCGGGCGCTCAAGGACCCGTAGCGCCTCTTCTTGCCGGAGCTCGACCTAGGTGCTGAAGTCCCGGCGCAGCGTTCTCCTGGCTGGGACTGGCCCCGAATCGAGGCGCTTGCGGCATGCTGCCAATTCGTCTCGAGGATGCCAGTCCGCCCGGGCAGACCGGTTGCCGGCGCCACACCATCGGTCGGCCCGGAGCCTCCCATCGGCAGCATCGGGCTCGAAGCCGAGCCGCGCGGCCCCGCGAACTCCCCCGCTTCACGGGCGGTCTCCGGGCAACATGCAGTTCGAACCGCCCAAGCGCAGCTCGCGCCTTATCCGAACGCCCGACTTCAAGATCCAAGAAATCTGCTGGAGTCATGTGCGACAATGGCCACGTCGCTTGGTCCGATCCCGATTAGGAGTTCCCCATGGCCATTCGCACCGACCTGATCTCGAACCTCAGCGAGAAGATGCTCTCCAAGCTCGACGGCCTTCGCTCGCTCACGCCAGCGCAGTTCAAGGCCGTGAAGGAGCTCAAGGAAGGCGGAGTCGGACCGCTCCTCGACCGCCTCGAGACCCTCAAGGCCAAGAGGGTGCTGACTCCCACCGAGATGAAGGAGCTGAGCAGCCTTCAGGAGATTGCTGGCGATCTCAAGGCTCACCAGGGCACCAGCTCGTTCTCCGAGGCCAAGAAGTCGAAGTCGCCGGTCAACCTGGCGTCCGGCGGGTTTGTCGACCGGGTTCAGGCGTGGGCTGACAACGCCTCGACCGCGGCCGCGGGAGCCTCGATGGCTACCGCCGCCACTGGCGTTGGGGCTCCGGTGGGCGTGGTCGCCAACTTGGCGAGCAACGCGGCCGATCTTCTTAGCGCCGGGGTCGACCTGGTGCAGGCGGGTGCGGCCGCCGTCCAAGGAGATCTCCCGGAAGCCGGCAAGCAACTCGCCGACGCCGGGTTGCGCGCCTTCAGCGCCATCCCCGTCGTCGGTGACGCCAAGCAGTTGCTGACGGTGGCCGAGGGAGCCACCAAGGTGCTCCACGCGGGCACCGCGGCCGCCAAAGCCTCAGGGATGGTCGACGACGCGATGGCGTTGGCCAAGAAGGCCTGGCACTCCGCACGCAACGCCGAAATCCCCTGGCCCAGCATGCAGAACATGAGCAGCATCCGTGGCGTGAGCGAAGTGCGCAAGGGCTTGGTCAAGGGCCTCGACGACCTTCTCGGCAACCAACACGCTCTGGGCACCCAGCTACGTCAGGTGTTCGGCGACTTCAAGATGCAGGGGGCGCTGGATAAGATCGGGGCCCCCAAGGAAGGCGTCGCGGTGGTGCTCAAGAAGACCGACCTGGAGACCCACAAGAAGTCGGTCGACCTGGCCATTACCGAGCTCTCCCAGATGAAGTCCAAGACCCCGGAGCTCGCCCGGCAGACCCTAGATGGACTCACGTCGATCAGCTCCAAGATGGGCGACATGATCGAGACCTGGGGAAAGACCACCTCCATCTCCTACTCGCGGGCGGCAGACATGCGTCCCCCGATCCTGCGCTAGCCCGGATTCTCCGGGTCTTCTGAAGACTCTTCAGGGCTTCGCCGCCTTCTTTTCCGCCGAGCCCAGCAGCTCGATCGCGTCGCCCACCGCTTGCCAGACCTTCATGGCCTCCATGGAGTTCTCGCCGCTCTGCATGCTGCGCTGAGCGGAGGTCCGCAGGGCCTCCAGAGCCTCCTGCAGGGCACGCCGCCGC
>JACRCT010000634.1 GCA_016218885.1 Deltaproteobacteria bacterium
CCCTCGGCTCGCACCGTGGCGTCCGGGCCGATGACCGGCTGGGCCTCGGGGGGAAGCCGGATGGGGTTGCCGAGCGTGTCGAGCACCGGCAGCCCAGCGGCGAGCAGCCGGCCGCCGCCATCGACCGCCAGGCGACCGGCGCGAGTGAAGGCCACCCCTCCCGAGCCCGTGCGCACCGCCAGCAGACCGTCGCCTTCAGGGAGCACGTCGAGGGGGTTTCCAGTGCGCGTAACGGCCCCTGGCCGAGCGTCGACCCCCGTTCCCACCGCGGCAGCGTAGACCTTGTCGGGAGCCCCGCTCGCGGGGAGGAAGGACTCGAAGGCCGGCTTCGAGGGTTTGAAGCCCGGGGTCTGGACGTTGGCGAGATTGTCGGCAATGGAATCGAGCTGCTCCGCGCGCGCCGCCGCCCCCGCCATTCCCAGATAGAGTCCATCCGCCATTGGGCGCCTCGTTTCTGACGTCGAGTGAGCACCTAGCAAGGCCGACGCCATGGGACTGGGCAGATTCGGCCGGGCCCGCTAGCGGGCACGTGGCATGAAGGGCCCACTGGCGTGGTCATCCGTACCCGACTCGATACGCTGGTGAAGATCCGCGAGCGCGCGGAGGACGGGGCACGGCTCGAGCTCGCGCGCGCCCAGAAGCGAATCCAGCTCGCGGAGGCCGCGCTGGCCGAGGCCAAGGCGCGCGCGCTGGCAGACCATCGCAGAGCCGGAACTGCTGGCGACTGGCAAGTGGCCGAGGCGGCACGGAGCAGGGCCCTCGTGGAGGTGAGGAAGGCCGAGCAGGCTCTGGCTCTGGCGCGTCAGAAGTCCGACGAGGCGCGTCAGGCCTTCGAGCAGGCACATCGCCAGTCGGAGGCCGTCAAGCGCGCCGCCCAGGCCAAGAGGGACGAGATCACGCTGCAGCTGGAGCGCGCCGAGCGCAAGCACCTCGACGAGCTCGCGGTCCTTCAGTTCGGGCGCAAGAAGGGTGGCTGAGCCCGGGCGCGGCCGGACAGGGACCTCATCGCCCCCGGCACCCGGAAGTCTCCTTCATCCCTGGCCCCCCAGTCAGCGGCCAACCGGCGGCCCGGGTGGCGCATTCTTCTCTGGCTGCCTTCTCTTTCAACGAGCCCTTGGGCCGGTCGCAACCCTCTCGCCCGGGACACGACAATCAGATATCGACCAAGCTCCTCGAAGGAGGCTCGCATGAAGATCGGCCATTCGTACTTCGGCAGCCAGGCACGGAGCATCGACTTCGGCGTGTCAACGATCAGCTCCTCCCGGCTCGCGAAGGGAGTCGCTTCCCTCCGGTTCCTCGCCACCGACTCCTTCGACACGGCAAGCGTTCAGCGCGCGATGAGCTCCCTGGGGCTCGGCGGAAGCCTCCCCAGCCCCACCAGCGCGCTGAAGGGCCTCTCCAGCAGCTCCGCTTCGCTCGGCACCAGCGCCCTCTCGGATCGGCTTTCAGACCTGAGCAGCTTCGACATCGGCTCCGCCCTCTCCGGCGTGATGGGCAAGCTCGGGCTCGGTGATACGGCGCAGGCAGCGAGCGGAGTGGTCAAGGGCGACCTGAGCGCCGTGGGCGGAATGATGGGCTCTCTCGGGACCACCCTGGGCAGCTCCATCGGCAAGGCCATGGGCAGCAGCGCACTGGGCAGCGCCCTCGGTGGCGCGCTCGGCATGGCCCTGGGCGGGGTCATGAGCGGCACCGCCGTCGACGGCGCTCACATTGGCCAGGCGCTCGGCAGCACCCTGGGCGGCATGCTTGGCTGTGGAGTGATCGGCAGCGCCATCGGCGGCGCGATCGGTCAGGCCCTGGGCGGGCTTTTCGACGGCACCAGCCTCAGCGACTCCCTCAGCGGCCTGGCCAGCTCCTTCGGCAGCGCCTTCAGCGGGCTGGCTGACGCCTTCAGCGGCATCAGCGACAGCCTGGGCGATGCCCTCAGTGGGATCGGCGATGCCTTCGGCGGGGCCATGAGCAGCCTCGGCGACGCGCTGGGCGGGTTGGCAGACGGATTTGGCGATGCTCTCGGCGGCCTCGGCGATGCGGTGGGCGGGCTCGCAGGGGGCATCGGAGACGCCCTTGGCGGCATCGGTGATGCCATCGGAGATGCCTTGGGAATGGGAGACGACGCCGGAACGACAGATGCCGGCGACGCCGATTCCGCCGACAGCAGCGACGCCGGTGACAGCGACGGGGGCGAAAGCGCCGGCGGTAGCGATGGCGAATAGCTCCGAGGTCCGGAAGCCTCAAGAGGTCGACGAGCGCTCCCAGCAGCTCCTCGAGCTCAAGAAGCGCAGAGATCGGCTCTACGCGACCATCAAGAGGATCTGGGAGATGGAGCGGGCGTCAAAAAGCATCCGCCGCAGCACCCGAGGTGGTTGACGAGCGGGTCGCCAGGATCCGCGTCGTCGCTCGCGCTTGCCTTTGCGTGCCTCTTAGCGCTGTGACCCGCGGCCAACACCAACCGGACCTCAAAGACGCGGGCCGATGGACAAGGAATGTCTGCCAGTCCATTCTTTCCCCTATCGACCAGCGTGAAGAGGACCGAGGAGCCCCATGCCGAGCATCCGACACAATGACCTGACCCTTCAGACCCCTGAGGGATGGGAGGACGGCACGCAGGTCATTCTCATCGCTCCCGCCGAGGGCGGGTTCCGCCCCAATCTGATCGCCAGCCACGACCAGGTTCGGCCCGGCACCACTCTCAAATCTTTCGCCGCGGCCCAGCTGACGGTCCTCCAGCGCACGCTCCAGCACTTCAAGCTGGTGAAAGAGGCACCGGCTCGTTTCGGCGAGGTCGACGGGCTGCAACGGGAGCACACCTTCGATTCCAACGGAAGCCCGTTGGCCCAGGTTCAATTCTGCTTCCTCGCCGGAGAGTCCGTTCACACGCTCACCTACACCCACCTCGCCTCGAAGCTCGCCCAAGCGCGCAAGACCGCCGCGGGGCTCTTCGCCTCGGTTCGCATCGGCTGAGCGGCCACACCTCGTTTTCCGTGCTGCGCGAAGGTCAGCCTCGGCGCAGGTGAGGCCGCTGCTCTTCAGCCACGACCCGCTGCGGCGCCCTCCTTCGAGAGCCGGGCCGCTCGCTAGTTGGGGCCCTGGACCGGAGCGAGCGTGGAGACTCCGGCTCCAGCGAAGGCGTCGTCGGGGTATCGCTGCACCAGGCAGGCAGTGCCGTCCTGGTTGTCGATCTCGATGAGGTAGCCGTCGCCGGACTTGCGCGAGAAGCCGAAGACCTTGTCGTTCCAGGCGGCGATCCCGTACGTGCTGCCGTAGCCGGTGGCGGTGCTCGGATCATTGCAGCCAGCGCCTTTGACCACCTGCCCGCGCACCGACTTGGTCACCGAGGCCGTGTTGCCCAACGCGAGCTTGGTGACGTCGATCTCCACCAACGTATCGACCCGGTTGCAGCCGGTGGTAGAGGGCGGGTTGGGGCAGTCGCGCAGAGTCGCGAAGCCGACCGGGTCGCCATCGTTGGACAAGAAGACGATGTCCCCCGACAGCTCCCAGTCCTTGCCGGCGTTGGCATAGACGTGACCGTGACCATCGTCGGCTGGCACCTGGCCGAAGGTGCCGACCTGGGTGGCACTGCCCTGCGCGTCGATGGCCCACAGCTCGCCAGCGCTATTGGCACCGACCAGCATCTCCTCGGGACCGAGCACCCCTGCTGGCGCGAATGTCATTCCGTAGAAACGACCCGAACTCTGGAGACGCCAGGTCTCGGCGCAGTGCACGCTCGAGCCCCGAATCTCCAGGGGATAGACCGCGGCCGCGCTGACCCCGAAGAGCTGGCCGTTCATGTTGACCGCGAGGTCGGTCATCGAGCTGGAAGTGCCGCCATCTCCAATGCAGTCGAAGCTTCCGACGCGGGTCAACTGCAGGGGCTGGGTCGAAGGATCGCCCCGGAAGAGAGCGTTGTCGGTGTGCGCCCAGATGAGAACGCCGCTGGGCGTGGAACCGCCGTCACGCCCGACGGTCGGCCCGGTATCGACGCCTGGTTGGATGACGATGTCATCGACATCGAGTCCACTCATTCCGCTGTCGGCGCTCGAGCCCTTCCCGCCAGCATCAGGGCCCAAGCCGCCCGGCTCCCCACATCCCCAGGCGAGCGCCAAACCCCATGCGGCAACCATGACGAAGGGAGAGAGAGGTTGACGCATGCCCGAGTCCTTTCCCTCCCGCTGGCTGCGGATGCTCAAGGTCGCCAACACTATCCTCGGCCGTCACCCCCCGTCCATGCTCCTCGAGCCGCCAGCGCAGCCGGGTCGCGACGAACCCGGAGGGATGAAGGCTTGGACTGCTCAGGGCGCGGGGACCAGGCGCGCAGCCGAGATCGCGTCCGACCCGCCGTTGACGGTGGAATCCAGAACCACCGTCACCTGCCCCTCGAGGCAGTAGCGACCATGCAGGTCCCAGATGTAGTTCCCGGGGTTGGTTCGCTGATTGATGATCTTCGAGTGAGCGTTCACGTAGAACAGAGCCCCGGCGGCATTGCGGTTCTCCGAGTGCTTGCTCTCGACGGACACGTCATAGCGACCTGGCGGCACATTGGTGAAGGTGAGCGTCGCCGTTCCCCTTCGCGAGCCGTCCGGGTTGTACTGATCGTCGCAGGACTCGTGCTCCGAGCTGCTGGCCGTGTAGGCGTGCAGCGAGCAGTCCACGACCCAGTTGTGCCGCTGGGTGTAGCCGGCAGACCCCTTCTACAGCTCCATCCTGCGCGGGGGGTGGGCGGGGTCTCTGGGGCCGGGGCCGCCGGCATCGGGGATACCGCCCTGCGGCACCACGCACTCGCACCAGTCTGACTGGTGCCCGGTGCCTCCGCAGCCGAGCTCCGCCGACTCCTTCTGGCACCCAGGCTCGCCGCCGAAGCTCGCGCTGCAAATCATTCCTGCCGCTGCGCAGAACGCCTCACATCCTGCGCCGTCATTGAACACTCCGGCGCATCGATTGGCCCCTGTCTCGCACACCTCCCAATCCGAGCTGGCGGCTTCGATCGCAGAGCAGTTGACCGCTACCGTGGCGGCATCAGGCCCTGACAGGCTGGCTGCATCGAGCCCGGCGGGGCTTCCTACGTCGGGCATCTCCTGGCTGCCTGCATCGGCCACCTCGATGGTGTCCGCATCGAGTGTCGTGTCGCTTTGGGCATCGGGCCCCGGGGAACTGCTGGCGTCCAGCCGGCCAGCACCCTTGGCGCGGCAGGTCCCTACCTCGCATACCGTAATGCCCGCCTTGGGCACGCTCTCTTCGCAGCAGCGCCAGTCGTCGCAATCGGTGTGGCCGTTGCCGTCATTGTCGATGCCGTCGGAGCAGAGCCAGTCGGTGCTCTCCCACTCGCCTGCATCCGTCCCCTCTGCACTACCATCGGCGCCCCCTTCATCCCCCTGCGCTCCAGCGTCTCGCGGGAGGTGGCGGACGGTGCCTATCGGGCCACAGCCGAAGCTCAGCAGGCAGCCAGCGGCGAGCAAGGCAAAGGAGACCAAGGGAGTTGGACGCCTCATTGTTCCTCCTTGCGAGAGATCAGGGATCACACGATAGCCCGCTCAGCCATTCAGCCGGAGCAGCGGCATTCATTGTGAGGCGCAGCCAGCTCTGCGTCTTGCCATGCGACTGAGCACGACGAGGGAGCCTTGGTTCCGAGGAGCAGGTGGCCTGACCAGGCGGACCGCTCTCACGGCATCCCATTCGCGACAAGGGCTCAGCCGTTCACATGGACGCCCTCATAGAGGCGAACGAAGTCGGAAAGCTTCATCTTGAAGATGCCGTCATTCTTGCCGTCGTTGCCGGGCTCGACCTGCCCCCAAGGATTGCGAAGCAACACGTACTTGACGCCCTGCTCCACCTCGGCGCCGAGCACCGTATAGCAGTGCCAGGCATGTACCCCGGTACCGCTGTAATTGATCCCAGAATCCTCGCCATGGGTTCCGGCGGCCATGGGGCACTTGGAGGCGGCGGATTCTTGAATCAGCGAGAAGACTTCTCCGGGCTCCATCGTCGACATCGGGTAATGGAAGGAGCGGGTCCCTGTCAGCGTGGACATGACGTCGGTGGCGAGGCCGCCGTTGCCGACGAATTCATAGCCCTTTTTCTCGACCGCATAGGCCTTCTCGAGCAGAGACACCCATAGCTCGCGATTGCTGCGGGACTTGGCATAGAGCGGTCCCCCGAAACCCATGGGAAGGTCGCCGTCGATTCGAAAGGAGACCGGCGTCCACTTCCCCGAGGGACCCTTCTCGAACAGGCGCACGTCATAGGTGCCGTCGCCGTTGTCCTTGATGGCCTGCTCGATGGCCTCGGGGTGCGCGTAGGCTACGGCAGAGAAGGCGCTGACCATGAAGCAGTTGGCGATCTGGCCCTGGAGCACGTCGTCGAAGTTGACCCCGTCGACGAACAGCTCGCCGGGATACTCCTCCATGGGCGTGCTGGAGTGCTTGAGCAGCGGAGCAGGATCGTCCTTCAGGGGAACCTGAGAGGCGGGCGGGGCAGCAGGAACCGCAGGCGTGACCGGCTCCGTCGTCGAGATCGGCCCGGGATTCCCCAGGAACGCCGCGAGCGAGCTCCGGGCTTCGGGCGCGAACTTGTCCGCGCTCTTCTCGAGCATGTCGGTCAGCTGCTTGCGCTCGGTGTTGGTGACCTTCCCATCCTGCTGAGCGCCCTTGATGAGCCCATCCACCTCGACCTTCTCGACTCGGCCATCAGTCAGCGCCTTCTTGATGGAAGTGGAAACGCGAGGCATTCGGGACTCCTTGCTCTTGCGACCGCCGTCGCTGCTCGAGAATCAGGATTCTTCCTAGCACAGGAAGCCACGGGAGTCGCGCTGGCAGCGACGCTCTCCACCTCCCTGGGCCACGAGGAAAGCCGCTGAACTCCCACCTCCTCGCCGACCCGGGGCCGGCCGTCGGCAGCGGGATGCCGGCCATCGCCGGCCGCCACGGAGAGGCGAGTCAGGAGCAGGCCTGAGGTCTCCCGAGGAGCAAGGAACCGCCGGCAGGTCCCGTTCGAAGAGCCTGCCGGCGAGTTGCCAGTCCATGAAGGCCGCCGTTGCCTAGGGCATGCTCACCAACTGCACGGGCTCCTGCACCTTCAGGTACACGTCGATGACCTCGCCGCTTCGCTTCTCCCCGGACTTGGTTCGCCATTGGAAGCCGGCACGCTCGCGCTCGCAGTTGCCCCGCGCGTCGCAGCGTACGTCGGTCCGGAAGGCAAGATCGATGCTCGCCAACCCCGCCTTCTGCGCTGCCTGGAGCTCGTGGGCCCGCGACACACCATTGCCATCGACGTCCCGCCACACCAGCAGGCGGCTCCAGGCCTTGTCCTGCGAATCCACCTTCCCGTCGTGATTGCCATCGAGCTCGGCGAGAGCCTCGAAGCCGTTGACCGCGCGCCGCCCAGAGGTCAGCACGGTCGCGGAACCGAACAGCTCACTTCCGTCATCAATCCTGCCGTTGCCATTGCGATCGAAGGCGAGCCAGGGCGTCGCGGCTCGGGGCCAGTCCACACGGCCGGCGGTCGGAGCATCGAAGACGAAGTCATTGGGGGTCTGCAGGTAGCGCACGGGCTCGTTCGCCACGAAGGCCAGAACCAGCGGGGTCTTGCATTCGAAGGAGTACTCCCCCGTGGTGCAGCTGAAGACGTGGTTGTCATCCTCGGTGATCTCGCCGTCGCAGCGATCGGCGACCCAGTCATGGACCCAGGCGCGCCAAAGGTCGCCGAGCGCACTGTCCGGGTTGCGCCGATTGCACCAGGCCCAGAACTTCTCCTCCGAGCATCCTCCCCAGTTGTCGCTGGACGCGCAGTGGTCGCCGTAGCCCAGATCCAAGTTGCAGTCGCCGCCCTCGGTCTCCTTGCAGTCGTGGAGGCCCGGCGGGAGCCAGGTGCCAACACCAGAATCGGGGCGATTCGACCCGAATTCGTTGGCGTCGTCGGTCCCGCCGTCACGGCGGTTTCCGAACTCGGGGTCCGTGGGGTCGTCGGCCCCGCCGTCGCGGCGGTTCCCGAACTCGGGATCCGTGGGGTCGTCGGCCCCGCCGTCGCGGCGGTTCCCGAATTCGGGATCCGAGGGGTCGTCGACCCCGCCGTCGCGGCGGTTCCCGAACTCGGGATCCGAGGGGTCATCGGCCCCGCCGTCGCGACGGTTCCCGAACTCGGGGTTCGAGGGGTCGTCGACCGGGCTCGGCTCACAGGAAGTCCATCCTCGGACGGTGCGCTCCTGGGTGCACCACTGCGTCCCCATCGTCCCATCTTCCTCGATGACGCAGTCGCGCTGGGTACCCGGCTCGCAAGTGCCGTCGGCCACCATGACGTTGGTCGACGCCCCGAAGCGGCTGTTCGCCGGGTCGTCGATGCGGCCCTCGCCGCCACAAGCAGCAGTGACCAGAGCAACTCCGCATCCCATCGCACAGGCAAGCAGTCTCATTTGAGCACCCTTCCAGTCGCCAACATCTGAAGGTCTTCGAAACACCGGCACCAAGCTCCACTGCAGGGGGCGCGC
This sequence comes from Deltaproteobacteria bacterium, assembly GCA_016218885.1. Lineage (GTDB taxonomy): Bacteria > Myxococcota > Myxococcia > Myxococcales > UBA5297 > JACRCT01. The sequence continues at coordinate 8,477 of JACRCT010000634.1, forward strand.
CACAAAAGAAAACAGCCTGGTTTCGCCAGGTTGCGACCAAAGAACACTCAACAAGCCCTTCAACTCAGCGGACTCTGGACAGGCCAGGTGTCCTCGCCGACAACAGGCCGTGCAAACGCCGTTTACATCCCCTCTCCTGTGCCAAAGGGGGGCCGCGCGGTTCACGGGCAGAGGATCTGCGATGGGCCAGGAAAGCCTGGCGACAACTCTCTTCCCGCTTCTGCGATAATCTCGTCAGTTCGTTTTTTGGGAGGAAATCATGCCCGTGAGAATCGATCGGCGCGGTCTCAACCTCGGCAGCGTCAATCCTTTCGAGCAGGTCACTCGCTCGAAATCCGGTAGTTCGACCTCTACGCCTTCTCAAGTACCGGACGACAGCTTCACTCCTGCCTCGCGCTCCCATGCTGGCGCGCAACGATCCTCAGACTCCGACTCTGGATCGTTCCTGAATGGTCCCTGGGGCAAGCTGCTCAAGACGGTGGCCACCGCGGCGATCGGAATCGGCATTGAGAAGCTGATGAGCAAGTTGATGGGCAAGACCCAATCCAGCGGCAGCGCGGCCTCGTCTGCTGCCCCTTCCACGGGCAATGCCTTCCCCGACGCCTCCCAGCTCTCCTTCGAGCCGACTACCGACAGGGGCGTGGGCGCATACAAGGGGACCGCCGCGGTGCTCTTCCCCGCCTCCTGGGCGGGCCGAGTCGACTCGGTGCAGCTGGGCGACGAGGTCGCGCAGATGGGCTCGCCCCACAACGGCAAGCCGGTGTTCCGATTCCTGAAGACCGGGTATCAGTACTCATTGCCCCAGACCATGACGATCAAGTCTGGCAACCAGACCTATTCCATGCAGGTCACCCAGCAGATGATGATGGGTGGCGCCGCCGGGACCGGCTCGACACAGGGCACCGGCACCGCCGGTGGTGACGGGACCTACGCGAACAGCAAGACCTACGACTCCTACGGCGTGCGCAACGGCGGCCGGCAGGCCTGGCGCATCCCTCAGTCCGGACCGCACTTCGGGCAGAGCTGCAGGATCACCTTCGAAGACGGCTCGGTCGTCAACATCCCCGATACCAGCAAGAACTTCCGGATTCAGAGCGGGAAGATGAGGGGCTTCGTCTTCAAGCCGGGACCCAACAACGGCTACTCCGACAAGGCCCGTGACACGAGCACTTCCCACGGTGGGATCTACCTCCACGCGCCGTACGGCAACAGCAGCAAGAAGGCGACGATCGAGTGGAACTAGGCAGCTGAGCCTCGCGTCTCACCGGCCATCGCTCACGCTTGACCAAGAGCGCGGCGCCTCCCGTCCAAGGGAGGTGGCCGCGCTCTCCTCTTGCTGGACAGGCTGTGGCTGCCCGCCGCCGGCTCTCGCTAGGTCGCGAGCATGACCTCGGTCGCCTTGATCACTGCGGCGACGCGGTCCCCGACCTTGAGGCCTAGCCGATCGGCCGAGCTGGCGGTGATCACCGAGACCAGCTCCTGCCCACCGATCTCCACGACGACCTCCGCCATGAGGTCGCCCTTCTTGACGCTCTTGACCGTGCCCTTGAGCTGATTGCGTGCGCTGAGGTTCATGTCGCTCCCTATGGGTTTGTTGTGAGCCGCGGAGCAGTCAAGCTACTCGCTCTCCTGGCCTCCCGCCCAGCGGCTTCCCCCGTCGGCGTTCGAGAGCATCCGCCGCGGGGCAGATCGGGGCGCGACCGGCCTGCAGAGCGCCGCTCGGAAGGCGCGGGGGCTCGTCCGCGGCAGCCTTCTCGGCGGCAGCGCTTCTCCCAAGGCACGGCAGCCCGGCGGATTGCGGGCCTGCGGGGGCCAGGGCTCTCCCCGAAGGACTTACCCCTCCGTCCCGGTGGGCGCGGACCCGGCGGCCTCACCGCTGGTCTTCTTCCTTCGCGCCTTGGGCGACGGCGGCGGCTCCGGAATGGCCTCGCCCTGCGAGGCGGCCATCAGGGCGCGAATCTTTCCGATGGCCTCACCATGCAGCTGGCAGATGCGCGGCTCGCTGACCTGCATGATCTCGGCGATCTCCCGATAGGTGAGCCCCTCGACGTAGTGCAGGGACATCAAGGTCTGCAGCCGCAATGGCAGCTGCGCGATGGCCTTCTGGAGGAACTCCACCAGCTGGGACTTGGCGAGGGTCTCGTCCTGCGGCTCCTCGCCCGCCGCCGCCGCGAGATCGGGGGCCAGCGGCATGTGCGGCATCGCCTGCAGCTCGATCTCCCCCAGGCCTCCCAGGTCCATCCCCAGGCGCACCGCGAGCTCCTCGGGGCTGGGCTCGCGGCTCAGCTCGTGACAGAGCTGGTGGCGCGCCTTGGCCAGCTTGTCGGTCTGGGCGCGCAGCCTTCGCGGCAGGTGGTCCATCCGCCGCAGCTCGTCGAGCATCGCCCCGCGGATGCGGTGCTCGGCGAAGCTCTCGAAGCGCACGTCGCGGGCGGGGTCGAAGCGCTTGGCGGCTTCGAGCAGGCCCAGCGAGCCCGCCGACCACAGGTCGTCGAAGGCGGAGGGCATCCCGATGCGCATCGCCAGCCGGCGGGCGATGCGGTCGATCAGCGTGCCGTACTTGGCCAGCAGGGCGGCTTCGTCGCCACCAGAGGCGGCATATAGGGCGCAGGCGCGATGCATGGTCATCCCGTCGGGCTCTGCTCGCGCAGCAGCCTCTGCCAGAGAAACTTCATGCCCCCGTCGAGCGACACGGGCGCGGCTTCGTTGAACAGCTTGTCGGCGAGCAAGGCGAGGGCCCGGCTCGAGGGGGACTGGGGGAACAGGTCCACCAGCGGACGCTGCGCCATGATCGCGCGGTGCATGTTCTCGTCGCGGGGCAGGTAGCCCAGGTACTTGACCTTGGCGTTGAGGAAGCGGCTGGTGACCGAGGTCAGGGTCTCGAAGATCTCGCGCGCCGCGGTCTCGGTGGGGGCGGTGTTGACCACCACGTTGAAGTGGTGGACGCCGGCCTGCTGCGAGAGGACCTTCACCGCGGCGTAGGCGTCGGTCAGCGAGGTGGGCTCGACGGTGACGACGAGCAGCGCCTCCTGCGCCCCACCTACGAAGAACAGCACGTTGTCCCCGATGCCCGCGCTGCTGTCGACGATCACCAGGTCGAAGGCATCCTCGATGTAGTCGAGGGCGGTCATCAGGCGCAGCTTCTGGGCATCATCGAGGCGGGTGAGCCCCTGGATCCCCGAGCCGGCGGGCAGCACTCGCACGCCATGAGGGCCGACGGCCATGACCTCGGAGATGTCGGCCGAGGCGTCGAGCAGGTGACCCATGTGCAGCCGGGGCTTGAGCCCGTAGAGGATCTCCACGTTGGCCAACCCGAGGTCGGCGTCGAGGATGAGCACCTTGCGTCCGGCGCGCGCGGCGAGGACCGCCAGGTTGGCCGAGATGTTGGTCTTGCCCACCCCACCCTTCCCGCTGGTGACGGCGATGACGCGCAGCGACTTGTTGGGCGAACGGTTCACCAGCGTCCGCAGGTTCTCCGCCTGGTCCATCACTTCCTCCTGGCCGCAGGGGCCGAAACCGTCGTTTCCCAAGTTCCGAGGACGAGCTCGCACAGGTCGTCGCTCGTGACTGGGTGGATGTCCTCAGGCACGCGCTGTCCGTCGGTGATGCACGCCACCGGCCGGTTGATGCGCACCGCGGCGGAGAGCACGCTTCCCGGCGCGATGGCCTCGTCGATCTTCGAGAAGATGAGCCGCTCAGGGGCAAGGCGGCGGTAGCGCTCGGAGGCGGCGGCAAGCTCGCGCGAGCCGGTGGCGGCGCTCAGCACCAGGTGCAGCTCGACGCCGGGGACCGTGCGCAGCATCTCGGCCTGGCGAGCCACCGCTTCGCTCACCGCCCGCCCGGCGGTGTCGATGAGCACCAGGTCCGCCGCGGCGCGCGCCTTCTCCACCGCCGCCTGGAGCTCGTCGCGGTCGCGAGCCACGAAGGTGGGGACCTTCATGATCGAGCCGTAGCGGGCAAGCTGCTCGCTGGCTCCGATGCGATAGGTGTCCACGGTGATCAGTGCCACGCTCATCCGGTTCTCGACCAAGGCCCGAGCGGCGATCTTGGCCACCGTCGTGGTCTTCCCCACCCCGGTCGGCCCGACCAGGGCCAGGACGCGGTGCGGCCCGGGAAGCCAGGGCGCTCGGCCAGGCACCAGACGCCCGGCCACCAGGTCGCGCACGCCGCAGAGCAGCGTCTGCGGCCGGGCTCCGTCGAAGAGCGCCTGGCGCACCATCTCCTCGGCCAGCCCTTCCTCGACACCGCGGTGCACCAGCCTGCCGTAAACCTCGGCAGCGGCGGGGGTGAGGCTCAGGTCGCGCTCGGCCTGGGACCGAAGGCAGACGACCCTCATCTCTCGGCGCGCCTCGTCGAGCTCGCGCTTGAGCGAGCCCAGCTCCGAGGAGAACGCGACCTCGCGCGGGGTGGGCTCGGCGCGAAGCTGGCGCGGGTCGGGCAATGCCTCCAAGTGCGCTCGCCGCTCGAAGCTGTTGGCGTGGCCCTGCCCCTGTCCGCGCGGTGGGGTCGGCGGCGCCGCCGCGGCGGGTGCAGCCGGTGCAGCCGGTGCAGCCGGAGCGGCCTGGGCGGCCCCCGACTCGACCGAGAGCGCAGCGGTGACCTCGATCTCCGCGCGCCGGAACAGCCCCCCGCCGACCTCGCGCGTGGCCAGGATGATGGCCTCGGGCCCGAGCGCCGCCTTCACCGAGGACAGCGCGGAAGCGACGTCGGGAGCTCGGAAATTGCGGACAGTGGCGTGCATCTCGGTCTCACCCATTCGTCAAAGCAGTCACGCCCCACCTTGCGAAACCTGGACCAGCCCCGCCGGCTCCACTGCAGTGCCCGGAACGAGCTCGCGCGCGCACACCACCCACAGGTCGGGAACGAAGCGCGAGGCGAAGTCGAACAAGGGCTTGCGCAGGTCGGGCGGGGCCAGGACCACTGCTGGACGCCCCTCGGCCGCCAGGCTCGCCGCCCTGGTCTCCAGAGCGCCAATCAGCCGGCGCGCCGTTTCTACGTCGGGGGCCAGCGCCAATTCCCCGTCGGCGTTGCCGGCGCTGGCGCGCAGCAGGTCCTCGGTGGCCCGATCCAACGTCAGGGCGCGCACCACGCCTCCGTCAGCGACGCGGCCGGTGATCTGCCGCGCGAGCCGCCGACGGGACTGCTCCACCAGGAAGACGGGGTCCTTGCTCTTGGGCGCGGCGTCGGCCACCGCCTCGAGCACGGTGCGCAGGTCGCGCACCGAGATGCCCTCGCGCAGCAGCCCGCGCACGACCTGGACGAGCAGGCCCAGCGTGACCGCGCCAGGCACCGCGTCCTCGACGAGCTTGGGGGCCTCCTTGCCCAGCAGCGCCAAGAGCTCCTGCACCTCTTGGCGTCCCACCAGCTCGTAGGCGTTGCGGCGCAGCACCTCGGACAGGTGCGTAGTGAGCGCCGAGGAGGGGTCGACCAGCGTCAGGCCCTGGCGCTCGGCCTTGGAGCGGTCGGCCGCACAGACCCAGACCGCGGGTAGCCCGAACGCCGGCTCCTTGGTGGCGAGCCCGTCGATCGCCGGCTTCTTGCCGGAGGGGTCCAGCGCCATGACCCGGTCGGCGAAGGCCTGGCCACGGGCGATCTCCACCCCACGCAGCAGGATGCGGTACTCGCTGGGCTCGAGCTTGAGGTTGTCGCGCAGGTGAACCGGCGGCAGGACCACGCCCATCTCCTCGGCCAGCTTCTTGCGCAGGGCGGTGATGCGTCCGGGCAGCTCGCCGCCCTTCGCCATGTCGATGAGGGGCAGAAGGCCGAAGCCCACGTCGAGGGCCAGCGCGTCGATCTGCAAGAGGTCCTGGATGCGCTCGGCCTTCTTGCCCTCGGCCTTCGGCTGCGGCGAAGCCGAGCCGCGGTCCTCGACGGCCTTGGCCTTGCGCGAGAGCAGCCAGGCGCCCAGCGCCAGGGGGCCGAAGGCCAAGAGCGGCAGCCCGGGCACCAGGGCCAGGACACCGAGGACGGCGGCAGTGGAGGCCAGCACCTTGGAGGAGCCGAAGATCTGCCCGCCCACCTGCGAGCCGAGGTCGTCGCCCGCGGCGCGGGTCACCACCAGGCCCGCAGCCGTGGAGATGAGCAGCGCCGGCATCTGGGTGACCAGGCCGTCACCGACGGTGAGCAGGGTGTAGTTCTCGGCGGCCTGGGCCAGGGACAGATGATCGCGGAACAGGCCGGCGACGAGGCCGCCGACGATGTTGATGCCGGTGATGGCCAGGCCGGCGATGGCGTCGCCGCGCACGAACTTGCTGGCGCCGTCCATGGCGCCGAAGAACTCGATCTCCCGCTCCACCGTGCTGCGCCGCCCCTTGGCCTCCTTGTCGTCGATGATGCCCGCCGCCAGGTCGGCGTCGATGGACATCTGCTTGCCGGGCAAGGCGTCCAAGGTGAAGCGTGCCGCGACCTCGCTGATGCGCCCCGAGCCCTTGGTGATGACGGCGAAGTTGACCACCAGCAGGATGAGGAAGATCACCGCGCCGACGACCAGGCTGCCACCCACCATGAAGCGGCCGAAGGTCTCGATGACGTGGCCGGCCGCGCCCGTCCCCTCCCCGCCATGCAGCAGGATGAGGCGGGTGGTGGCCACCGAGAGCCCCAGCCGGAAGAGGGTGGCGATGAGCAGCAGCGAGGGGAAGACCGAGAAGTCGAGCGGCCGCTTGAGCCCTAACGCCACCAGCAGCATCAGCACCGCGAGGCCGATGGACAGCGCCAGCAGCAGGTCCACCGCCATCGGCGGGACCGGCAGGATGAGGATGGCCAGAACGCCCAGGACGGAGAAGGCCAGCAGCGCCTGCGCGGGCGAGCGGGTCGGCCCTCCCGCGCCTTCGCCGCTCACGCCGCCGCCCCGAGGCTACGTCCGGTGAGGCGGTAGACGAAGGCGAGGATCGCCGCCACCGCCTTGTAGGTCTCCATCGGCACCTCGCGGCCCACCTTGACCCGCCGCCACAGAAGGCGCGCCAGGGGGATGTCCTCGACGATGGGAATGCCGTTGGCGCGGGCGAGCTCGCGCATGTGCTCGGCGAGCGCGCCCTTGCCCTTGGCGGTCACTCGCGGGGCCTTGCTCTCGCCCTTGCGGTAGCGAATGGCGATGGCGATGTGCGTGGGGTTGACCACCAGCGCGTCGGCCTTGGGCACCTCCACCGCTGCCCGACCCTTGGCCAGCTCGCGATGACGGCGACGCCTGCGCGACCGCAGCAGCGGATCGCCCTCTTCCTCTCGGTACTCGCGCTTGGCCTCTTCCTTGGTCATTTTCATCCTGCTCATGAAGCGGTGGCGTTGGACTGCAAGGTCCACGCCCGCAATCACCGCCACCGTGAGCAGGACGTTGCCGGCCGCCCGGGAGAGGGGGGCGAACACCCCGGACAGCTGAGCCGAAGCGGGGGCCATCAGCAGCTTGCCCAGCGTCAGGAACTCGTCGTGGGCCGCGTGCCAGAGAACCGCCGCCAGCGCCACCGTCTTGGCGAGCGAAAGCCCCATGTCCACAAGCGTTTCCCGGCTGAAAAGCTTGCCTAGGCGGCCCCCGCCGATCAGCCGCTGCGCATCGGGCATCGCCAGGTTGGGCCAGAAGTTCCCCTGAGTCTGGGCGAAGGTGGCCGCCGCTGCCGCCAGCGCTGCCGCCGCACAGCCGGCGAGGACGATGGCGATGGGTCGGAACAACCCCGCCTCCAACACCCCCGCTCCGCCCTCGGGAAGGGCCCGCAGAGTCTGGGCGGTGAGGGCCACCAGCGACTCAGCGAGAGCGGGGCCGCCCATCAGCAGCGCGGCGGTGCCGCAAGCCAGCGCGGCACCCGAGACCAGATCGCGTCCGACGGGGATCTGCCCCTCCTCCCACGCCGCCTTGATGCGACGTTGGGAGGCAGGCTCGGTCCTTTCGGATCGTTCCTCGTCGGCCACGGCTTGCTCCAGGCTTCAGGCTTCAGGCCCCAGGCTTCAGGCCTGGGTCGAGCTGCTCGTCCCTGCATGATTCGGGCTTCAGGCTTTGGGTTCTCCGACCTGCAGCCTGGGGCCCGGGGCCTGGAGCCCGGTCAAGCGAAGACGGCCATGGCGGCGCGCACCGCCACCTCGGCGACCATCGGCGCCAGCAGGTAGATGGCGGTGCCTCCTGCAGCCAACGAGAGCGAGAAGCCGATGCTCGAGAGGTTGAGCTGCGGCGCGGCGCGGCCGAGCACGCCCATCCCCACGTGCGCCAGCAGCGCTGCACCGGCGAAGGGCATCGCCAGGCGCACCGACAGCGCGCACGCCCAGATTGCCGAGGTGATCACCGTCTGCGCCAGGTGGGTCAGCTCGACCTCCTGACCCGGGGGAGGGGTCGCCACCGACCGCGCCAACCAGGCGACGGCCTCGCCATGGATGTTGGCGGCGACGGCCAGGCCGAGCGTCAACATCGAGAAGAGCTGGCCGGCCCCCGACCCTGCGGCGCCGTTGAAAGGATCG
>JACRCT010000628.1 GCA_016218885.1 Deltaproteobacteria bacterium
CTGGCCGGGAGCGTGGTGCAGGACTTCAGCGACCTGCTCTCCACCGTCCTGGGCAATGCCGAGCTGGCCCTTTCCACCTTGCCCGCCGACTCGCCGGCACGCCAGGACCTGGAGCGGGTGGTCGCCGCCGGAGAGCGTGCGGGAGACCTGACCCGGCAGCTGCAGTCCTTCGCGGGGCGCGGCTCCTTCCTGCTGGAGCAGGTGAACCTGTCCGAGCTGATCGCCCGCTCCGAGCGACGGCTGCGAGGCGCTGTCCCCCAGCGATGCGCGCTGCGGTTCGATCTCGCCGCGGCTCTGAGCGCGGTACAGGCCGACCCGCGCCAGCTGCTGCAGGTGGTGCTGAACCTCCTGACCAACGCCGCGGAGGCCATCGGTGCTCGCCCGGGCAGCATCGACCTGCGCACCCTGGCCGTGCATTGCGACCGGGATCTCCTCTCCAAGGCGGCTGTCGGGACGGAGCAGCCCGAAGGCGCGTACGTGGCCCTCGAGGTGCGGGATGACGGCCGTGGCATGGCACAGCACGTCCTGGAGCAGATCTTCGATCCCTTCTTCACCACCAAGAGCTCAGGACGGGGGCTGGGCCTTCCGGCGGTGCAGGGCATCGTCCGTGCGCACCACGGCGTGGTGATGGTGGAGACCGAGCCGTGCCATGGCTCGCGCTTCCGGGTACTCCTTCCCGCAATCAGCCGGCCCGCAACCGAGGTCCGCGGCCCATCCGTGGCCAGCTCCGCGACGCCCTGCCGCGTCCTTGTCGCGGACGACGAGGAGCTGGTCTGCCGCACCACGCAGGCCATCTTGGAGCGCGCCGGATACACGGTGGTGGTCGCGCCCGACGGCCAGAAGGCGCTCGAGGCCTTGAGAGCCCGGGGAAGCGAGTTCGCGCTGGTCCTGCTCGCTCTGCGCAAGCCCGGGTTCGGGACCCGGGAGGTGCTCGCCAAGCTGCGCCGCCTGTACCCTGAGCTCCCGGTCCTCCTCTCCTCCGGCCTGCCCGAGGCTGACCCGGCCCGGGCCGACCTGCAGACCTCCTTCGTGGCCAAGCCCTTCACCCGGGCCGAGCTGCTGGAGGCGGTCCAGCGTGCCGCGGGCTCGCCGAGCAGCGAGTCGAGCTTGACCAACCCGAAGGGTGTGGTCTAAGCCGCTTGAGGTCCAGCCGGCGAGGCTCCGCTCGAGTCCTCTGCTCGCTCTCTGCCTTGCGAGGGTGCCATGTCCCTGACTGCCGTATTTGCCTTCAGCCTCCTGCTCTCCTCCGCGGCCCCTTCGCCGGCGGCCGTGACGCCGGCACCCGCGACCCCGTCCACCCCGGAGCCTGCCGTGCCCGACCTGCCCAAGCTGCAGAAGATGATGGGGCGCTTCGCCTCCACCCCGCTGAAGGTCGACCTCTCCAAGCTGTCCGCGGGCGACCGCAAGGCGCTGGTCAAGCTCATCGAAGCCAGCCGGGTTCTCGACGTCCTGTTCATGAAGCAGCTCTGGGACGGGAACCTCGCGACCTGGGAGAAGGTGCAGCAGGATACGACCCCGCAAGGCCAGGCCCGCGCCCGCTACTACTGGCTCAACAAGGGTCCCTGGTCCATCCTCGACGACTGGTCGAGCTTCGTGCCCGGCACCCCCGCGCGCAAGCCGCTGGGCGCGAGCTTCTATCCCGCGGACGCGACCAAGCAGGAGATCGAGGAGTGGATCCAGTCGTTGCCGGTCGACCAGGACAAGAGCCTCACCCCCTCGCCGCGTGACCAGGCTACCGGCTTCTTCAGCGTCATCCGCCGCGGCGCCGACAAGAAGCTCACCCTGGTCCCCTACTCGCAGGAGTACGCCCCCGAGCTGACGCGCATCGCCGCGCTGCTCAAGGAAGCCGCCGCGGCGACCGACAATGCGACCCTCAAGAGGTTCTTGACCACGCGCGCCGAGGCGCTCGGCTCCAACGACTACTTCGCCTCCGACGTGGCCTGGATGGACCTCGACGCCCCGCTCGACGTGACCTTCGGCCCCTACGAGACCTACAACGACGAGCTCTTCGGCTACAAAGCCTCGTTCGAGGCCTACGTGAACCTGCGCGACGACGCGGAGACGAAGAAGCTCGCCGCCTTCAGCCGGCACCTGCAGGAGATCGAGAACGCCCTGCCCATCCCCCAGGAGCACAAGAACCCCAAGATCGGCGCGCAGTCGCCCATCCGCGTGGTGCAGCAGGTCTTCGCCGCCGGCGACGGCGCCCACGGGGTCAAGTCGGCCGCCTACAACCTGCCCAACGACGAGCGGGTCATCACGCAGAAGGGCAGCAAGCGCGTGATGCTCAAGAACGTGCAGGAGGCCAAGTTCAACAACGTGCTCGTCCCCATCTCCAAGAAGGTGCTGGGCGCCCAGGAGCAGTCCGCCCTCTCCTTCGACTCCTTCTTCACGCACATCCTGGCCCACGAGCTCACCCATGGGCTGGGCCCGCACCAGATCAAGGTGGGGGGTCGCGCCACCACGCCGCGCGAGGAGCTCAAGGATCTCTACAGCGCCATCGAGGAGGCCAAGGCCGACGTGCTGGGGCTCTTCGCCCTACAGCACCTGATGGATCACGAGAAGCGCCTCAAGCTCAACGGGCTGATCCCCGTGGGCGAGGCGGCCGAGCGGCGCATGTACGTGACCTTCCTGGCGTCCACCTTCCGCACGCTGCGCTTCGGCATCCACGAGGCCCACGGCAAGGGGATGGCCCTGCAGGTCAACTACCTGGCCGACAAGAAGGCCATCGTCGCCAACCCGGATGGGACCTGGTCGGTCGACCTGCCCAAGTTCAAGGCCGGCATCAAGGACCTGGCGCGCGAGCTCTTGATGATCGAGGCCACCGGCGACCGCGCTGCCGCCCAGAAGATGATCGACACTCTCGGCGTGCTCCGCCCCGAGACCCTGAAGGCCCTCTCCGGGCTGGAGAGCATCCCCACCGACATCGACCCGGTGTTCGTCACCGCCGAGGAGGTGGCGCCGGTGGCCAGGAAGTAGGCAGCAGGTCGGGATGAGGGATGTGCCAGGCTCGGCGAGATTCCCAGGCAACTTTTGAGGGCCGATCGGCGACAATGAGCCGAACGAGACCTGGGAGCGCCGTCGCTATAGAGGTGCCTTTCGCCAGTGGAACAGGGAAGAGGAGCCGCCATGCGAATCCAGAAGCCGCTGCAGCCCACTCTTGGCACGCTTGGCGGGGTCGAGCAGAAAGCGTCCACGCCCGAAGCCTCCCAGCCCGAGGTGTCCACGGCTTCCTCTTCGCTGGTCGCTCCCGCAGGGGCGCAGGACTCGTTCGCAGATGCGCCGGCGACCGGCAGGGGCCTGGTGATCCCCAGGCCGCCCATCGTCCCCATCCCTCCGATCGTGGTCCCCGTCTTCACGCCGCCCGCTTGTGACCTGAAGATCCCCGACAACCTCGGGCGCCCGGTGACCTCCCTGGACGTGACGGTGACCAAGGTCTTCGACGGCCGCACGCCACAAGAAGCCCTGGCGATGGTCAGGCAGCACCTCCGGACTCCCCTCCACGACTCGAACGTCTCGTTCGTCGACAAGACGGTGATCGACCATCACAAGGGCTTCACCATCGCGGTCAACAACGCCTTCATCGCCGGGTCTCCCTCGCAGAAGTTCGCCCAGCAGAATCCGGACGCGAAGTTCTCCATCGTCGGGACCATGTCCGCCGTCCATCCCACGCTGGTGTGCCTGGAGCGCCCCGGCCAGGAGCCGGCGTACTTCAAGCGCGGCCCCGCGGGCTACGAGAAGCTCACCCCCATGCGCTATCCGATCATCATGAAGGCCGACATCCGGTCCACGCCGCAGGGCGTGCGGGTGAGCTACCCCGACTGGTCGGCGAAGGTGCTGAGCGGCCCGACCTGCGAGATCGTCGAGATGTGATCCAACTCACCGCCGGTGAAGGATCATCCCGTCGTTGCCGGCGACGTAGAGCTGGCCTTCCGGGGAAGCCCAGAGCGCGTTGATGATGGGGCTCATCAGCCCATCCGCCTCCGGGGTCCACTGCCCAGCAGTGCGGTGAAAGACTGAGGCTGACTCGCTCAGGCTCGTCCAGACGTCTTCTCCGTGGCCAGTGAGCGCCGCCCGAGAAGCGACCTCCCCGAAGAAGAGGCTCTCCTTCGTCCAGACTCCCGCGCGGCGATGAAGGATGATGTAGGAGTCGGCGGCAAGATAGAGATCCCCTCCTGGGGACTGCCACGCCGCCATGAGCCAGGTTCCCGGGTCACAGCCCTTCACGAGCCCGGTGGAGAAGGCGCCCTCCCTGAGCCCTACGAGCGTGCAGTCAGAGCCAGCGGCCCAGACCTCGCTTCCATCCGCGCTTCCCGTAAGGGCCCACAGGCTCTCTGTCGTCGGGGTCAGCAGGGCCCAGTCGTCCTGGGCACCCGCCCTCTTCTGCAGCCAGACGCCGCCGTCTCCGACCACGAATACCGTGCCCCCAGCGCTGAACGCCGCGCGCAGGTCGTTGCTGGTCAAGCCGGCCCCCTCCAGCGTCCATGAGCCTTGGTGGCGCCTCGCTATCGTCCCGCGCGCGCCCACCGCATAGGTCTCCTCGGCGCTCGCGCTGGTGCAGGCCAGCAAGTCGCTGGAGGTGAGCCCCTGGGCCTCCCGTACCCAGACATCCCCTCGCTTGTGGAGGATCACGCCCGCCTCGCCGGCCGCGAAGACGTCCTTGCTCGAGGTGCCGCAGAGCGCGTTGAGGGCCAAACGGGTGGGGCTCCTGGCATCGACGGGCTTCCACGTCTCGAAGAGAGGGGACGCCATGCCGTCCACTTGGTTGAGCCACACCGTCCCGGTCTCGCTCACGACGTACAGATGCGAGGAATCCATGCTGAGGACGTCGCGAAGAACCTCGGCGTTGAACGTGGAGGATTCCCAGTCCGCCAGCGGAGAGCGACGCGCGAAAGCGCCGTTCTCTCCCACCACGAAGACCGTTCCGTCTTCGGCACGCCCATCGACCCCTCGGAGACGGTCAACAAGGAGGTTGGGAATCACGGCCCAGTCGAAGTTCCAGTGCTCGCTGCGCTCGAGGATCGCTCCATGGTCTCCGACGGCGACGACCACCCTTCCATCGTACGAGGCCCAGACAGCCTCGAGATCGGCACTGGTGGCCGGAGCGCCGGTGTTGATGTCGATCGCCTCCTGGACACAGACGCCGACCCCATCGAGGTCAGAGCACTGCAGGACGAGGCCATCGGCCCCCACGATCAGCGCATGTAGACCCTGCCCCTGGCCGTAGTCCACGAGCGTGACCGAGCTCAGCGTGGTCGTCACGGACGTGCTCAGCCGATTCCAGGCCGCCGAGTCCCAGCGACGCGCGAAAGCCTGTCCTCGGTCTCCTACGGCCACGACCAGTGGCTGCTCGATGCCTGGAGAAGCGCACGCGACGCCATTCAAGTTCGTCCAGTCCGGGACGTTCCACGACTGCCAGTTGCCCCCCACGTAGCGGTCCACGATGCCTCGTTCTCCCACGGCGAGGAAATAGGACCCGAAGCAGGACCCGAGCCGCCGCATCCGGGAAAGCGCCCGCTCATTGCGATGGAAGTAGGACCAGTTCGCGCCGTCATGCGCAACGACGTTGCCCATGCCATCCAGGAGCAGGAGACGGTCTGCCGCCCCTCCAAGGATGTCGACCAGCGGATTGCCCTGCGGCAGCGGATTCTCCCAGCACCATCCGCCATCACAAGCCCCGGTCAGACAGGACGGGTTGTCCGGAAGCTCCGGGACCAGATGCAGGGTGGGGCATTGGGTCTGGGGATCCACATCACACGACTTGAGCCCATCGCTGGTGCAGAGCAGAGCCTCCGGCGTGCACTCGTTCTCGCAGGTCACCTTGCACACCCCGTCCTGGCAGGTCTGCCCGGCGGGGCACTGCGCGAAGACCGTGGTCCAGGCAGTGCAGGGCGGCTGCTGGTAGGTACACAGCTCGATTCCGCCGGCGGCGCTGCAGCGAGTGGCCCCGGGCACACAGGCAGCGCCGCAAGGAGCCACGCAGGCCGAGTTGTCGCAGCGCAGGCCGGCCGAGCAGGCGGCGCCATTGCAGCAGGCCTGTCCCAGGGACCCACAAGCATGGCAGAGCGCATCGGCGCGGCACTCGGCCCCCGCCGCGCACGAGCTTCCCTCGCAGCACGCCTGATCGGGCGCGCCGCACGCATGGCAGAAATCGTCGGTTCCGCATTCCCCGCCGCTGAAGCACGAGGACTGCTCGCAGCACCGCTGCCCGTCCTTGCCGCAGTCCACTGCGGTGGACTGTATGCATCCCCACCCGGAGATCGCCGCGGCGAGCGTCGCCATGGGCAGCAGCCAGGGGCTCCCCATCCGGCGCATCCCTGCCGCGGTCCGTCGCCCCAGGAGCCAGAATAGACCCGTGCTCATCACTGACCTCTTCTCGATGTGACGCGGCCTTCAGTTCAGGAGGCGCCAGACGAAGCCGCCCTCTCCCACGAGAAAAGTCGTCCCTTCCGGCGAGGCCCACCCACCCCGGACGAAAGAGCCGCTCACCACCCCTTGCACCGGACTCCAGGTCCCGTCCGCATTTCGCTCGAAGAGCCCATGAGCATCGCAGGCGGCGCGCATTCTGTTTCCCATCACCAAGGCACGTACGGGCGAGCTGCCACAGGGCAGCTGGTGCGATTCCCAAACGCCCGGGTCGGCCGACCGATGCCAGACCCAGCCTGCATCTCCACCCAGAAACAGCTCTCCGTCCTCGCCACGCCAGACCGCCCGCAGCGCCACCCCGCTGCAACCCTCGACGGCGATGGACTCAAAGACGTCGGTGCGATGCAGCAGGGTGCAGTGGTCACCCACCGCCCAGGCGCCGTCCTGCGGCGTCCCCACGACGCCGTGGAGGTCGAACGAGGTGGGCGCCAGCATCGTCCTCCAGTTGCTAGTCTCCGCGCGCTCCAACCACGTCCCGCCCTCGCCGACCGCGACCGTCACCCAGTCTTCACGTTTGAAGCTCGCCACGCCCCGGAGGGAAACGCCGGTCACACCCGCCCCCTGGACGACCAAGCCCTCCGGCCGCACCAGAGCGATCAGCCCCCCATCTCCCACGACGTAGACCTCTTCACCCCGGGGATGTTCTGCGACGGCCCAGAGGTCCTTGTCGGTGGCCTCACACGCGATCTGGCTCCAGCGGCTTTGGCTGCGATGAAAGATGGCCCCCTTCTCGCCAACCGTCCAAACGTCGTCGCCGCTCTTGCCCGAGATCGCATGGAGGCTCATCGAAGAAGGCCGGCCGCCGATCTGGCGCCAGCGGCTCTCCGTCGCGCTGTCCGGCTGCCCGCCGCGGTCGTTGAGCCAGATCCCGCCCGTGCGCGTGACCAGATACAGATGCGTGGCATCGGCGGCGAAGATGCCCGTGAACTCGGTTTGCGCCGGGGCGAAGGTGTCGGAGACCCACCTGCCCGACGAGCGGCGCACGAATGTGCCGTCCTCTCCCGCGCACCAGACCGTGCCATCGTCGAGGCCCTTCATGGCCAGGAGCCGGCTGCCCACGGTCCCCTGTGCGACCCGCCGCCAGCTTCCGCTCGCGTCCCGCTCGAGGATGACTCCAGCATCGCCCGCCGCCCAGACCCCGGCGGCACCGCTGAAGACGGCGTTGAGGTCGCGCGTTGTCAAGCCCGCGGCCTCGACGGCACACCCGCCTGCCGCTGGGCTCGTCAGCTCGGTGCAGTGCAGGAGCGTGCCCTGCGCACCGGCGACCCATGCTTCGTCGCCTCCGGGGCCGAGGGCGACGCCCCGCAGACTCGCGGAGGAATTCGCTTCCTGTCGTCGCCAGAAACCTTGGGCATCGCGCACCCCGATCAGGCCGTCCTCCCCCACGGCCACCGCCACCCCCGCCGCAGTGCACGCCACGGCGTGGTACACGCCGTTCTCATCCCCGGGCACGACCTCGCTCGTCCAGCGGTCCTGCGAGCGCCACAGGACTCCCGAACCCACCGCGATCGCCGTGTGCAGTGTCGGATCGCACGCAGCAATGGCAGTGGGATAGCCCGTGCCCGCCAGCCGCTCGTAGGACCAGGCATCTCCGTCGCGCCTGAGGATGTCCTGTTGCTCATCGAGGAGGAGGAGGTCCCTGGCCGACCATCCGGTGATCGCCTTCAGCCCCATCCCCTGCGGGCTCGGCAGCTCCCAGCAGAATCCCGGGCCGCAAGCCGGCGAAAGGCAGCTGGGATCATCCTCAGAGACCGGCGCCAGATGCAGCTCTCCGCAGCTCGTCGCGGCGTTGTAGATGCAGCGCATGGGCAGGTCGGCGACGCAGGTCGGGAGCACGCTGGGCTCGCAGTCATCGGGGCAGCGTGGGGTGCACGTCCCGCGCTCGCAGACATCGCCGTCCTCGCAGCGGTCCAGCTCGGTCCTCCACAGCGTGCAGGGCGGGGAGGCATCGTAGCCGCAAACGTCGACGCCTCCGTTGGAGCTGCAGCGCCGCTCCTGGGGGGCGCAGCCGTCACCGCAGGGGACGATGCACCTCGCCTGGTCACAGCGCAGCGCTCCGCCACAGGTCTGGCCCGCACAGCAGCCCTGGCCTTCCCCCCCGCAGGCGTAGCACAGCTGGTCGGCGCGGCACTCGGCTCCCGGGGAGCAGGACGGCTCCGCGGAGCAGCAGGCCATCCCCTCGCCACCGCAGGCGAAACAGCGATCGTCGGCGCCGCACTCCGCGCCCGCATGGCAGCGACCTTCACAGCAGCGCTCGTTCGCGCCACCGCAGATCACCTTCGTTTCGCGCACGCAAGCCGCAGCCAAGACAGCTGCAGCGACCATCAACCCCGCGCGGACACCCAAGCTCATAGCGACGGTCAGTCTACCCACATCCCCTTGCTTCATCACCCTCGATGCGAGGAGACTGCAGCGGTTCTTGGTATTTGGAGAGCTTGGTGTCCGATCTCAAGCCAGAGCACTCGCCAGAGGCCCCCAAGCGCTCCAGCTTGGCAGATGCGGAACCCCGGGATGGCTCTGCGACCCAGCCGATCGATCCCCTCCTGGGGCGCGAGGTGGGAGGCTATCGCATCCAGAGCATTCTGGGCTCCGGTGGGCTGGGCGTCGTCTATCGCGGAATCCAGTCGGTCATCGACAAGCCGGTGGCGATCAAGGTCCTGCGCCCGGAGTTCGCCCACGATCCCGAGCACGTGCGCCGGCTCGTCGCCGAGGCCAAGGCCATCAACGCGGTGCGCCACCGGGGCATCGTCGACGTCTTCGCCATCGGCGAGACCGGTGAAGGACGGCAGTTCCTGGCGATGGAGCTTCTCGAGGGTCGCTCGCTCGCCGAGGTGCTGGCCGGCGGAACGCAGCTCCCCTTGGTCGACGCGCTCTCGATGTTCGAGGAGATCCTCGGTGCGCTGGCGGCGGCCCACCATGCCGGCGTGATCCACCGCGACATCAAGCCGTCGAACATCTTCGTCGTGCAGCCGCCCTACGGCGCCCGCTACCTCAAGGTGCTCGACTTCGGCCTGGCCAAGAAGACCGCGGTGCCCCACGGGATCACGCCGCAGACGAATCATTCGGTGATCATCGGTACTCCGCTCTACATGGCGCCGGAGCAGGCGCGAGGCGAGGAGGTGGGTCCCCATACCGACCTCTACTCCGCCGGCGTGGTGCTCTTCGAGATGCTGACCGGGCAGACGGTCTTCAACGCCCCCACGATCGTGGAGATCCTTCATCAGCACCTGAACGCCCCGCCACCTTCGCCTTCGCAGATCCGACCGGCTATCCCCAAGGCCGTCGACGAGTTCCTGCTCCGGCTGCTGGCCAAGGAGCCGGCGCGCCGCCCCAAGTCTGCCGAGGAGGCGCTCAGCGAGGTGCGACGCCTCGTGCAATCGACCGCGGCTCACGCGGCCTCGCTGGCCGATGGGATGGAAGAGACCGTTCGGTCGCAGCGCAGAGGAGGGCTTCGAGCCTCCAGGGTCAAGCGCTGGGGAGCAGTGGGGCTGCTGGTCCTGGCCGCGGGAGCGGGGGGGGCCCTGCTCACCGTCCGCTGGGGGTCACGCGTGCCGCCAACCGCGCCTGCGGTTGCTCCTCCAGCGGCTCAACCGAGCTTGGCGCTGCCTGCCCTGCCGCCGCCGATGCCGGCCGCAGTCCCGGTGGTGCCTCCCGTCGCGCCCCCACCTCGCGACGGGGAGCCACCTGCCCCCTCCGAGAAGGCCTCGGCCACCGCTCCGGCTCCGGTCGTCCCCGAGAAGCTCCCGAACCTTCCGGGAACCAACCATCCCAGCCCACCGCGACGACCGAGACCGGCGACGGACGAGCCGAAGGCTGCATCCCAACCGGCGAAGCCGTCCCAGGGGGTCCTCAAGCTCCACGTCTTCCCCTGGGCCGACGTCTACGTCGACGGCCAACTCCGCGAGCAAGGGGCCATGGATTGCGAGGTGACGCTGGGCGCTGGGCGACATAGCATCAAGCTCGTCAATCCCGCTTTCCCCGAGTGGGAGGACTCCGTCGACATCGAAGCCGACCGCACCCTGGAGAGGCGATACCGCCTCAAGCGATGATCCTATGACCGGTGGTCCTCTCATCCTCCTCGTGGCGCTCCTGGGCGCCGCTTCCAGCGAGGCGCCTACGCCCGGCGTTGCTGAGGCCGTCCAGTCCTATGAGAACGGCGAGTACGCACCTGCCGTCGAGGGGTTCGAGAAGGCCATTGCGGCGGGCATCGCCAGCCGGTCCGAACGATCGCTGGCGCGGCTGTACCTGGCGAGCGCCCTGCTCTCTCTGAAGGAGGCCGACCGGGCGCGCACCGTGCTGGCGGCGCTGGTCGCCGACGATCCGAGCGCCACGGCGGACACTGCCATCTTCCCTCCCCGCCTGCTGCAGCTCCTCGAGGAGTCGCGCCGCGCCGCCGGCCCCCGGCCCGCTCCCGCCAGGGACGAATCGGTCAGCAAGGCGGATCTTCCGCTCGCCCCTCCCCCGCCCCTGCTCCTGGTGCCCGCCGCGCCTCCCGCGGAGCCGCCCGCCTTCGCCCTCGCGCTGGTGCCCTTCGGAGTGGGGCAATTCGCCAACGGATCGCCTCGCAAGGGAGCGCTGTTCCTGTCCGGGGAGCTGTTGGCCTACGGCACGTTCGCGGTCGGCCTGGGTGTCTTCCAGGCGAAGGTCGTCGGCCACGATTCCAACGGCACGGTCATCCTCCAGAACCAGAGCGACAATCGCTGGCAGGTGCTCTACCTCGCCGCGCTGTACACGGGCTTGGCCATCACCGCGGTAGGCATCGTGGATGCCATCATCGAAAACCGAAGCCTGGCCGCCGACTGGAAGGCGGGCAACGTCCAGCCCGCCCCGGCCTCATCTGAAGCCCGCGCCGCGGACCCTGCCGGGTCGCCAGTGCTCGGCGGCCAATGACCGCCTGCTGAGGGCCGCTCGTCACGGCACCTCGAGCGTCACGTCGTCGTAGAGCACCTCGCCCTCGTAGAAGTTGTTGTGCGGGTCGCCGAACATGAACCAGTCGGGCCACGACGCGTCCGGCGGCCAGAACGGCTCGTCCTCCAGCCCTGGAAAGGAGCCGGCGTTCTCGCAGCCCCGCGCGCCCGCCGCCTCGACGGCGTTCACCGGGTAGTGCCAGACGCAGCTCGCCGCCGCGTCGATCGTGGCGGTGTAGGTACCCTGCCCGCCAAATTGGAAATCGCCCGAGACCGTGAGCGTGTAGCGAGGGCCGTCGCGCTCCACGCTGACCGAATACCAGCGACCGGGCAGGTAGGCGTCGACGGCCCGGATGAGCCCCGAAGGCTGCCACTGCCCCGCGCTGTACGAGTAGAAGGGGTTGCCCGAGCGCAGGTCGCCGCCGCTATGGCCGTCGAGCGCGAACATCATCACCGGGTGCACTCCGCTGCGCACGAAGGAGGAGCCGTTCCAGATCTCCATCCACGGCGGGAAGTGGTTGTCGGAGTCGACGACCACCTTTCGGTGGTGATGGATCCACACGTTGTTGTGCGGCCGCGGCAGCGCGTCGAGGATGGCCAGCCAGTAGAAGCCGTTCTGGGCCGTCGCGTTCCCGGGGATCCAGGGCTCGGTCGTCTCGCCTCCCTGGTAGCCGTTGGGGGCGACGCCGTCGCCGAAGTGCGGGAAGCCGACCCGCAGCGAGATCCGATAGCGCTCCGGCAGCGGGCTCGTCGGACGGATGACCGTCGCGTCGGTGTGCTCCTGGGAGCGCAGCCTCAGCACCTGGTTGCTCGGGTTGGCCGGGTCGGGTACCAGGTCGACGAAGTCGCTCAGCTGCGCGTCGGGGCGCCGGGTATAGGACTCGACCGTGAGCCAGCCGCCCTCGCCAATGGGAGTCGAGGCGCGGTAGGCCGCAGGGGGGCCGATTCCCCGCTGGGTGAAGTACTCGCCGCCGTCGGCGAAGGATCCGTCGTCGGGCACAGGGTCGAGAACGAAGCCTGCCTGGGGCAACGCACCTGCTTCGAACGCCTCGGAGCGCAGCCCTCGAGCAGTGACGGCAACGGGCGCTGCGGGGGAGGCATCCGGTCGGGACGGGCCGGAATCCGCCGCGGGCCTCGCTTGCGCTCCGGCATCCGCGCTCGGGTTGCCCGCTGGCGCCTGGTCGGCAGCCCCCTGGGGGGTGCCGTTGGACGCCTGTTCGGGCAGAGCCCCGTCGCCGGTGCAGTGAAGCAGGGTGAGGAGCAAGAGAACGAGAGTCGGCCGCATCGATCGAGAAGTTGCGCACGCTGCTCCCAGCGCAGCCTTTCTTCTCGATCGCGCCGGACCGTCGTCCTCCAGGAAGGACGGCCACGGGCGCGACTTGATAGCTTGGGACTCGCGCACCAACCGTGGCTCCTGCACCTCCTCAGAAGAGGAAGCCATGAAACGCGCCATCGCCTTCCTGCAACCTGGCTGGGCCGACTGGGAGCTGGGGCCTGTCTTGGCGGGCCTTCGCTTCTACCTGCAGTACGAGACCCTGATCGCCAGTCCCGATGGGCGTCCGGTGACCTCCATGGGAGGCGTGCGGGCGAACGCCGACCTGGCATTTGCCACTGCCTCCTTGAATGACCGTCCCCTCCTTCTCCTGATTGGCAGCGAAGCTTGGAGCGGGTTTCGGGACGAGGGCCTCTTGGCTCTCCTGAGGCAGAGCAGGGATCAGGGGTGGGTCATCGGGGCCATCTGCGCGGGCACGGTGGCTGCCGCTCGAGCGGGGCTGCTCGAAGGACGAGCCCACACCTCCAATGGAAGACGATGGTTGCTGGAGCAAGCGCCCGGCTATGCCGGAGCCGAAGGCTACCGGGACGAGAAGCATGCGGTGGCCGATGGGCAGCTCGTCGCCGCTCCCGGCTCGGCGCCCAATACCTTTGCCGCCGAGCTCTTTCGTCTCGCCGCGCCGGATCGTCCGGAGGTCGCAGCAGGGTTCCGGGCGATGGCCGCTGGCGAGTGGGAATAGCGCCAGAGCACCTCTCCAATAGACGCGGGGCAAGACCCGCTTCAACTCGAGAAGCGAGCAAGGTTTGGGAACCGGTCAGCCCACTTCAGTGGGCTTCGTAGAGGTAGCCGCGGGCTTGAGCCCGCGGTGAACGCACGCCCGACCTCCACTCGTCCGTGTGACAGAACGCGGAACTGGACGTCCTGGACCATCCCCCCCCAACGAGCGCCCTTCCGGTGACAGGGCCTGCCGGCACACTCCCCCGCGCTTTCGAGGCGTGAGGGAGAGTGCGATGGCTTCTCGAAGAGGCGAGACGGCCGAGTGGCTGGCGCCGGGCGATCCTCTCGTCCAGGTGCGCTGCGGCCCCTGGCGCGCGCTCGTCCCGCTGCGCTTCGTGGAGCGCGTGATCGAGGCGGCGCTCCCCGAGGCAGCTCCGGGGGCCCACCCGCTCGTCTCGATCGAGGGTGACCCGGTCCCCGTCGTCTTCGCCGAGGCCTTGCTGGGCGCCGAAGGGGTCGTGCTCCGCGCCAACGACCAGCTCGTCGCCCTGCGCGACGGGCCGCGGCGGGCGCTCTTGTGGGTGAGCGCGGCCGAGGACGTGGTGCCCTTCGAGCCGACCGGCCGCGAACCCCCTGGGGAGCTCTCGGCAGCGCTGAGCTCGGCGCGGTGCACCTCGGTCCTCGACGTTCCCCGGATCCTGGAGGCCATCGGCTCCGGGCCCTGCCAAACCCCTTAGGGAGATGCCATGCGGTCGATCGTGCTCGTGGATGACAGCCGGGTGGTGCGGGAGGTGCTCGCGGCCCACCCCATCGCCCGTGAGGTGCGGGTCGTCGACGCCGGCGATGGCGGGGAGGCGCTGGCGGCCATCCAGGTACAGCTGCCCGACCTGGTGGTCGCCGACCTGCGCATGCCGCGGATCGGCGGCGTCGATCTCTGCCGGGTCCTTCACTCCCAGCCGAGGACGCGGCAGGTGCCGGTGATCATCCTCACCAGCAGCCTCACGCCCGAGATCGAAGCGCGTTGCCGCAAGGCCGGCGCAGCCGCCGTGCTGGCCAAGCCCATCCAACCCCAGCAGCTGCTCGAAGAGATCTCCCGCGTCCTTCCCTCACCCCCCAGCGGAGGTGCCCTCGCGCCATGAACGCCCCCAAAGCCAATGGAGTCGGCCAGCTGTACTCCCGCATCTTCTGGCGGGAGATCCCCGTCAACATTCCGACCGCCCTGCTCGCCGCCTACGTGCTCGGCCTCGTCTTCCGCCTCGAGGACGCTCAGGTGCGCGTCGCCGTCGGGGTCATCCTCCCCCTGGTCTTCGCGGTGAGCACCGGGCTTCAGGCTTTCATCAATCGTCGAGTCCTCGCGCGCGCCATCGCCCAGCCGGAAGGCGAGCCGCCGGGAGCCCGTCTCAAGCGCCTGCTGGAGGTCCCTCCGCGCATGATGGCCTCCTCCATGCTGGGCTGGACAGGCGGCGGTCTGCTCTTCGGCCTCGGCTGCGCGATGGCCTTCGGGCGCGACGCCAAGACCGTCGTCGCCGGCCTGGTCGTGGGGCTGCTCACCGCGCTGATGCCCTCCGTCCTGCACATCATCACGATGGAGGACCAGCTCCGACCTCTGGTCCAAGAGGAGTTCCGCCGCTGCGGCGTCCGGGTGGAGGGCCAAGGCCCCTTCTGGATCCGCCAGCGATGGTCCCTGCCACTGGCCTTCGTGATCGCCCTCTCGAGCCTGGTGGTCTTCTGTGGCCTCGCCCTCTCCGCCCAGTTCGCCCGGGTGGCCTCCAGCGTGGTCTCGAAGCTCGCGACCCAGGACGCCGCCCTCGCCCAGCTCGCGGAGCAGGAGCTGACGGCGATGACCCCCGCCGCGGCCTGGCCGGTGGCGATCATCGGGCTGTTCCTGGTGGTCTCCTTCGTCATCACCGGCTGGCAGATCGCGCGGCGCCAGAGCCGCGCGGTGGAGGCGGTGGAGCGCTCGCTGCGGGCGATGGCCGCCGGCACCCCCGAGCCTCCGGCCTGGGTGGCCACCGACGAGGTGGGCGATCTCGCCTTCAGCGCGGCGCAGATCTCCTTCGAGATGCAGCACATCTTCACCCAGCTGCGGGCGATGGCCGCCGGCGACCTGCGCGCCGAGATCCAAGGAGACAGCGGCCTGCTGCGCGCCTTCCGCGACTCGCGCGCCGGCCTGCTGCGCCTCTCCGACCTGATGGTCGGGCTCGCCCGCGGCGAGCTGGGATCCCGGCCGGACGTCGCCGGGGACCTGGGCACGTCCTTCGAGAAGCTGCACCACTCGCTGCAGGCCATCGCCGCCCAGGCCCAGAAGATCGCCGAGGGCGACCTGCGCCTGGA
>JACRCT010000631.1 GCA_016218885.1 Deltaproteobacteria bacterium
GTAGTTGATGTCGTGCCCGGGCCCTTGATCGACCGTCAGCTCCGGGTCGAAGCTCGCGCCGCTGTCACGCGACTGCGCCCACTTCAGCCGCGCCCCCGTGGCCGAGACGTTGGTTGGGTCGCGCCCGCGCCAGACGACGTGGACCCGCTCTCCGGCCACCGCCACGCTCGGGAGGGTGTACGCCGCGCCACGTCCACCGTCGGGGTCGAGGAGCACCGGCGCTCCCCAAGAGGTGCCGTCGAAGCTGCGGTAGTGGGCGGAGTGGGCCCCGCTGTCCTCCTCGTGATCCCAGGCGAGGTGGACCCGCCCTGCGGCGTCGATGCGCCAGCTGGCAAGGGCGTCGTCGCACCCGGGGTCGGTGACCTGCCAGGCGGCTCCGTCGACGCTCGTCCCGTGCTGAACCGAGAAGGTCGGCAGCTGGAGGAAGAGCGCGTGGTAGTGGCCTGCCCCGTACTGGACCCCGAGCCCCATCCCCACGGGGCAGGTGCCGTCCGCCTTGGGGTTCAGGCAGGCCCCCGCGGACCAGGTCTGGCCGCCGTCCGAGGAGCGGAAGACGTTCACCCGGGTGGGCGTGCCCTCCGTGGCCACCACCACGAGCTTCCCCTGCTCGTCGACGGCCAGCGCGGGACAGCGCGGAACGTTGTCGCTGGCGCGGACCAGCTTGGGGCTCGACCAGGTTGCGCCCGCGTCCCCGCTGCTCAGGTAGAAGATCTCGTGAGCGCCGGTCCGGTAGACCAGATGCACGGCGTCGCCCCGGGCAACCAGATCCGCCGCGTAGCCACTCGCCGTGACCGTGGCGAGCGCCTGCGCGGGAGACCAGAGCTTCCCGCCGTCGTCGCTGCGAGCGAAGAGGAGCTGGGTACCCGCCGCGTCGGCAGCGTGGGCCAGGGCATAGGCGTGGGGACCCGCGGCGTAGAGCTGCAGCAGGGTCCCGTTTCCGACTTGTCGGCTCGTAAGGGCTGAGGGCGCGACGAGCGCCGCGCCTTGCCCGGTCGTGCCCGAGCCCATCCACGCGCCCGGCGACGTCCCCGCCTGCCAGGTGACCACTGCTTCGCCGCTGGCGACGACCGCGAGGTCCATGCGCCCGAAGCTCTCGTGGACCGGGTTGACCTGCAGGAGGTGCTCGGTGGTGCAGGCCGCGCTGCAGCCGTCAGCGCTGCTGCGATTGCCGTCGTCGCACTGCTCGCCGGGCTCCTCGAGATCGTTGCCACAGGTGGCGGTAGGCGCCGAGGCGTCGGGCTCGGAGGCGCTGGCATCACCCGCGGCGGCATCCTCGCCCGGGATGCCCGCATCTTGCGGCCCGGCGGCGTCGGTCCCCGAGCAGCCCCAGGCCGAGGCGGCGAGCACGGCGAAGAGCGTCCAGCGAGCGATTGGCAGGCGCATGAGATTCCTCCGAAGGAGCCGGGAGGATAGGAGCAACCCTGGGCCCTGTCACTCACGCCGCGCTCCGGCGAGTGCGTGCACGAGCTGCAGCAGGGGGCAGGGTGCCGGCGGCGAGGCCTTCGCCGGCGACGCCCCGCCCGCCAAGGACTTGGGGCCTGAGACGACGTCCGGTGTGCTATCCGGGCCAGCGCTCGTGGCTCCTCAGGTTGGCAGGCCGGGGCCAGCGCGACCTAGCCAAGTGGCTAGGCCTGGCGAGTGAGTGAAGGCTCTACGATTGCAGAGATGTCCGTCGGTTCACCGTCGCCGTGGGAAGCTTCCGACGGCCTGATCGGCCACCGGCCCACTACACGGGAGCGTCATCATGCGTTGGAGCATCGCGAAGTTCGTCGTCGCCGCCTTCTGCGCGAGTTGCACCAACTCCACCACGACTCTTCTGCCCTGCGGGGAGGGCAGTCACGCCGAGAACGGCACCTGTGTCCCGGACGTCATGCTGACCTGCGCCGCGGGCACGCATCAGGAGGGGGCCACCTGCGTCCCGAACGTCACCCTGACCTGTGCGGCCGGCACGCACCAGGAGGGGACCACCTGCGTTCCCGATCCGACCGTGATCTGCGGCGCTGGGACTCACGCCGAGGACGGCGCCTGCGTGCCTGACGTGACTCTGAGCTGCGCGGCCGGCACGCACCAGGAGGGAGACAGCTGCGTCCCTGATTCGACGCTGACGTGTGGCGACGGGACTCACCTCGAGAACGGCGCTTGCGTTCCGGACGTCATCCTGACCTGCGCCTCCGGCACCCACCTGGACGGCAATACGTGCGTGCCCGACTACACCCAGCCCAGTCTGACGACGCTGGAGGTGGCGCCTGCAAGCCTGACGCTCGCGCAGGGCACCTCGGCACAGGTGGTGGCGACGGGCATCTACTCCGACGGCACCAAGCGCGACCTGTCCGACTCCGTCGTCTGGGCTTCCTCCGACGAGACCGTGGCGACCGTGAGCGGCTCCCCCGTTCAAGTGAAGGCCGTGGCGCCGGGCGCGGCCTCGGTGACTGCCAGCGCGGATGGGAAGACCGGTTCGGCCACGGTCTCCGTCACTGCAGCCACGCTGGTCTTGCTCGAGGTCTCCGCGCCCTCCTCCAGCTTCGCCCACGGCACGACGCAGCAGCTCACTGCCATGGGAACCTTCACCGACGGGACCAAGCAGACTCTCACCTCCAGCGTCGCCTGGGGCACGTCCGACGGCGTTGTGGTCTCCGTCTCCAACGTACAAGGGCGGCAAGGCCTCGCGCGCGCCGAGCACCCTGGCGAGGCGACGGTCCTGGCGGCCTTCGGCGGTCTCTCGGCGACGACTCGGCTGACCGTCGTGCTGGCTGAGCTCGAGAGCATCGAGGTCTCGCCTGCGTCCCCGAGCCTGGCCAAGGGCACGCAGCAGCGGTTCACCGCCACGGGGAGGTACACCGATCAGTCGCAGCAGGATCTGACCGACTCCGTCACCTGGGCGTCTAGCGACGAAGCCGTGGCCATGCTGGCCAACGCGGCGGGGACCAACGGCCACTTCGCCGCTGCGGGTATCGGCACCGCCGAGATCTCCGCGACGTTGGGCACGGTCGTCGGCAAGGCGACTCTGACCGTGACGCCGGCCGAGCTCGTCTCGCTTGCCGTCTCGCCTTCGGACGCCATCCTGCCGAAGGGCCGGTCAGTGCGCTTCACCGCGGAGGGCTCCTACACGGA
Source organism: Deltaproteobacteria bacterium (assembly GCA_016218885.1). Classification (GTDB taxonomy): domain Bacteria; phylum Myxococcota; class Myxococcia; order Myxococcales; family UBA5297; genus JACRCT01. Next base: position 3,112 of record JACRCT010000631.1, read on the forward strand.
CGGAACGACCCAGGACCTGACCTCGACGGTGGTGTGGGGCTCCTCGGTCCCGGAGTACGCGACGATCTCGAACGGCCCCGGTGAAGAGGGCGCCGCCGCCGCGGTCGGCGAGGGGACGACGACCGTCAGCGCCACGTCGGGCTCGGTCTCCGGCACCGCCACCCTCACGGTGACCGCCGCCGCCCTGGTCTCGCTCGAGGTGCTCCCACCGCAAGCGAGCCTCGCCAAGGGCACGAAGCAGCAGTTCACCGTCAACGGAACCTACACCGACGGCTCGATCCTGGACCTGACCTCGACCGCCGTCTGGGAGTCTTCGGACGAGGCTGTCGCCACCCTCTCCAACGCCGAGCGCTCCGGCGAGGCGACGGCCGTGGGACTGGGCACGGCGAGCGTGACCGCACGGATGGAGGGGCTGCAAAGCACGGCCTCGCTCGAGGTGACCCCGGAGCAGCTCGTGTCGATCGCCGTCACCCCGAATAACCCCGTCATCGCCGCGGGCCTGAAGCTGCAGCTCACCGCGACGGGCACCTACACCGACGCGTCCACGCGGGACCTGACCTCTCTCGCGACTTGGTCGACCGGCTTCTCGGGCGTGACGGTGTCCAGCAGCGGCGAGGTGACTGCGGTCGGCGCCGGGACCGGCTCAGTGCAGGCCGCGCTCGGCGAGATCACAGGCTCGACCCAGGTCATGGTGACGACCGCCGCCCTCGTCTCCATCGAGGTGACCCCCACGGAAGAGTCGGTTGCCAAAGGCCGGACCCGTCACTTCACCGCCATGGGGCGCTTCACCGACAGCACGACGCACGAGGTCACCACGACCGTCGTCTGGGCGTCGTCGAACCCCAGCATCGGCAGGATCACGGGCCCCGGCGACGCCTTCGCGGCCGGGCTCGGCACTGCGACCATCACCGCCAGCAAGAGCGGCCTGTCAGCGACCGCAGCCTTCACCGTCACTGCGCCCGAGGTCACGAGTTACGCCGCCAGCCCGACCACTGCGCGCCTCTCCTCGGGCCAGACGGTGCAGATGCGGATGAACGCCTACCTCTCGGACGGGACCACCCGGGACGTCACCTCGGCGGTGACGTGGAGCACCAGCGCGCTCGCCATCGCCACCATCTCCAACACGGCGGGCTCGAAGGGGTTGGTCACGGCGATGGCTGAGGGCCAGGCAACCGTCACGGCGATGACGGCGGACAGCCAGGTCTTGAGCGGCGCAGCGATCACCGTCCTGCGTGGCCTGGGGACGGCGTGTACCAGCGCAAGCCAGTGCCTCTCCAGCGCGTGCGCCGACGGGGTGTGCTGCAACTCGTTCTGCTCCGGCGGCTGCATGGCGTGCAACCTGGTAGGCAAGTCGGGGACCTGCTCGCCCCATCCGGTCACCACCGACCCCGAGAACGTCTGCGGCATCAACACCTGCAACGGGAGCGGCAGCTGCGGGAGGAGGTGCTACAGCCCGATGACCAACCCTGCCGGGCAGTGGCCCATCTGCAAGCCCGGCGTCTCGGTGTGTGAGTGGGTCGGGCAATGGGGCAGCGACTACTGCCTGCCCGTCTGCCAGAACTGGAGGGACGGACCCGCCGGTGGAACGACCAGCCCCGAGAACATTCCGGCGGGGCAGGACCCGCGCAACGCATGCGGGTCATACATCTGCGACGGGCAGGGGCACTGCCATTCCTCCTGCACCGACAACTCCGCATGCAAGTCCGGCTACTACTGCGCCGACCCGAACCCGACCAATCCGTCAGCGCCACGGCAGTGCATGCCCGTCTGCAAGCGGTGGAACGCCTCGGGAGACTTCGTCAACGTCCCGGCGTCGACCGACCCGTACAACAACTGCGGCGAGTTCTACTGCGACGGCAACGGTCAATGCCTGACCACGTGCGGCAACGAGGGCAACAACTGCAGCAGCGCCTGCAAGGGATGGTGCTGGAGCGGGGTCTGCCAGGCGCGCATGGACCCGGGGGCGGCCTGCCTGGGCGGCTGCCAGTGCAAATCGGGCACGTGCGGCGACTTCTGGCATTGGTGGCAGTGCCTGTAGTCCCCTGACGCCAGGCGGTGGTTGATAGGAGGCCGCTCGCCGAGGTGCCGACCAGACGCGGGTGGTTTTCTGCCTCGCCGCGAGCGGTTGTCCCATAGAAATTCTGTGGCGTCTGTGGCTGAGCTTCGACGGCGGCGGCTCCACTATGTGCGACCACATCACCGGAGCCGCGCACCAAGCCTGGCGGCTAGAGATGGCCGCCCCCTGCGTCCTGGGCCGCACCTCGGTCGACGGCGAGGACCTGCTCATCACGCGTCTGGGCCCCAGCGCACCGAGCGTCGTGGACCTGCCCGCAGTCGGCTGGGCCGCCGACTTCCGGTCGGTCTCGGCGGTGATGCATCCTGCTCACCCGCAGCGGCTCGAACCCCTCGCTCACCACCGCCCCCGGGACGCCCGGGATCCAGGCATCGGCCGCCTCCAACCCCGTCTCTCTGGAGGTTGCCGGCCGCGTCCCAGCCACCGAAGAGGAGGGTGCGGTGGCGCGCGTCGTCGAAGACCAGCCCATCGCCGGAACGGGCGGAGGGGACGCCGTCGCCGCTGGCCACGACCTTGCTCCAGCGCTCGCCGTCGCTGCTGGTGGGTGATCATGAACGACAGCCGCTGCTTGTCGCCGCCGTTGAAGCACGCGCCCGCGCTGAGCGCGACCATCGCCCCATTCTCGGGCGCGACCATCGCGTCGCTGTCGAAGCCGCCCATCGGTTCGCTGGAGAGCGCACTTGGCTCGGCGCCGCCCAGTCGGCGCCCACCGCCTGATGGCACTCGACCCGGCCGTCGCAGCACGCACAGCCGTGGTCGAATCCGCTGTAGAGGTTGATCCCGAAGCAGCCCAGGAACCAGGGGCCGGCTGGGAACCCGGCCCGGGCGATGGATCGGGCTTGGACTCCGCGCAGGCCTGCAGCTCGGGCGAAGGCGAGATCGGTCACGGTATCCCGGCCTCGAAGGAGAATCATCGAGCAGCCAGGCTACCCCAAGGCCCCTCTTTCCACCGTGGCTGCTGATGCTGCCGGCCTCCTCAGCTCATTGGATAGATGGTGACGCTCGTGGCCTTGCTTCCCGGCGGGGCGAAGACCGTCATCGAAGGGATCTCCTTCCGCCTTCCCGCATCTCCCTGGTTGCCGGGTCGGTAGCCCGCGCCGCTCTTCAGATTCACGTCGCACGCCGAATTCGGGACATAGATCACTTCGCCCGTGTTGAAGACGAGCTTGAACGATTTGCCGAAGTCTTGCCCGACGCGGCCGGAAATGACGAATTTCGGTCGAAGAACCTTATTGATTGAGAGCATGCCCGTCTGCGGGTAGGTCACTCCCCCCCCCGCTCCCGTGGTCGCATTGAATGCAGAGCTCCCGTCGGCTGCGGTCGTCGAGCTTGCGCCCTGCGAGCTCCCGGAGCGCCCGCCGAACAGGTTCCTGAAAAGAGCGCCAAGCTTCTGGGCCAGCCCTCCCTCGACCTGACCGCCACGCCTACCCGTCATCCCGCCGAAGATGGCCCCGGCAATATTCATCAAGCCTGAGCCGAAGCCGCTCCCTCCTCGCCTGGCCGAGCGTGGCAGGGCGACCGCCTTGGTCTCGAAGCCGTCAGACCACTCTCGCGGCGCCGAGCTCGTCTTGGCATTGATGGGCCTCGAGTCGCCGGGCCCAAGGGTCCTCGGCTGCTTCTTGAAGATGCCGTCGATTCCTAGAAGACCCATGGGCGCTCCCCCTGGAGGCGTTGTGCTGAGTTGATCGTATGGTCGGCCGAGGCAGCTAGAAGTTGCGCCCGTACATCCGTGAATGACGCAACCATCCGCCCCTCTTTGACTAGCGAGCCCTATTTACGCCTCCTCAGCAAAACCTGTGGGCGAATTGCGTGAGTGGATCGGGTAGGTGGCCAAGCGCGTGATAGAGGGCAACTTCCATCGCTTCGTAGGTGCGAAACCCGAACGCTCTTCTGGTGATCACTTTCAGCTTGTTGTTCA
>JACRCT010000632.1 GCA_016218885.1 Deltaproteobacteria bacterium
AAGGAGGCCCGATGAAGCTCTGGAACACCAGGGAGGAGCTGGTCGCCCAGATCGTGACCCTGGCCTGCCAGGGGGTGAGCGCCCGCGCGATCGCCCGGGCACTGGGGGTGAGCCGGAACACGGTGCGGAAGCTGCTCGCCGAACACCGGCAGGCCCGGGACACCGAGGCCGCCAGCGCCCTGCCGCGCAAGCCGCGCCGTGCGCCGCGCCCGAGCAAGCTGGACGACTTCCAGGCGAAGATCGGCGAGCTGCTGGAACGCCACCCGGACATCACCGCCCAGCGGGTCTTCGAGGACCTGCGGGCCGCGGGCTACGGCGGCGGCTACACGGCGGTCAAAGAACATGTGCGGGTGGTCCGCCCGGCGCCACCCCCCAAGGCGAGCCAGCCGACGCCGGAGTACGGCCCGGCGGAGATGGCCGAGTCCGACTGGTCCCCGTACGTCATCGAGTTCACCCACGCGCCGCGCTCAATGGTCCAGGTCTTCGCCTACACGCTCAACTACAGCACCCGCAAGCATTTCGCCCTCTACGAGCGATGCGACATCTACGCGCTGATGGACGGCCACGTGGCGACCTTCGAGCGCTTCGGCGGCGCCGCGTGGGCATGCAAGTACGACGGTCAGAAGGCAGTCGTGCTGGGCTGGGAAGGGAAGCAGCCGATCTTCAACCCGAGGTATCTGGTCTTCTGCGCCCACTACGAGTTCAGGCCCGTGGCCTGCAGGCCCAAACACCCGAACGACAAGCCGCATGTCGAGCGGGCGTACTGGGAGTTCGATCGGAGTTTCATCAACGGGCGCTCGTTCAGGGACGTGCCCGACATGCGTGGCCAGCTGCTCGGCTGGGAGGACGGCATCGCCGACCTCCGGCCTCGCCGGCGGGCCCCCAAGCGTGCCCGTATGGAGCTGTTCGCCGAGGAGCAGCCACTGCTGCGGGCGCTACCTCGCCACGCGTACGACACGGCGCGGGTCGCCTACCGCCACTGCAGCATCGACGGCTACGTGCCCTGGAACGGTAATCGCTATGCGGTCCCGTACGACCACATCACCGACATCCTGCCCATCCGCATCACCCAGCATGAGCTGCTCGTCTACGCCGCGGACTTCAGCTGCGTCGCCCGCCACGAGCTCGTGCCGAGAGGTGCCGGCCAGGATATCGGGGGAGGTGTCTACCATCCGCGGAAGGCTCAGGGCCACCACGCCGGTGCCGACCTCGACCAGCTGCGGGGGACCTTCGACGGCATGGGAGAAGGGGCCGGCGCCTTCCTCGATGCGCTCTGCGCCGTCTCGCCGAGGCAGGCCGCGCATCAGGCGCGGTGCATCCTGCTGCTGCGCGAGCGCTTCTCCACGACCGACCTCTGTGCGGCGCTGCGCCACGCCCAGGCGTTCGGGGCGTTCGAGCACCAGTCCGTCGAACGCATCCTCGCGGCCCGGGGGACGCCGCGCCGCCTCGCCGAGTACGTCAGCGAGGACCTGACCCGGCGGGTGGTGCTCAACATGGGTGTCACGCACCAGCCCAGAGACCTTGCCGAGTACGACCGGTTGCCGTTGGCCGGCAACCTAACCTCACGCACGGAGCAAGAGGAGCCGCCATGTCCAGAAAGCTCCCAGACCCCCCCGACGACGAGCTCGTCCAGCGGCTCCGACGAGCCCTCGAGATCCTCGGGCTGAAGCACACGCTGGCCCAGCTCGACGAGCACCTCGCCTGGGCCACCACCCAGCGACCCGCCTACGCCGCATTGCTCGAGCACGTGCTGGGCGAGGAGGCCAATACCCGGCTGGCACAGCGCATCGAGCGTCGCCTCGACACCTGCGGTCTGCGCGAGCGCAAGACTCTGGAGGCCTTCGACTTCGACTTCCAGCCCGACCTCGACAAGGCGCTCATCCAGCAGCTCGCCCTCCTCGACTTCGTCCGGCGCAAGGAGGACCTGGTGTTCACCGGCGACCCCGGAACCGGGAAGAGCCACATCTTCCAGGCCCTCGTCGTCAGGGCGTGCGAGCAAGGCATGTCGGTCCGCTATGCTCGCGGCGTCGACCTGCTGGACGACCTCTACGCAGGCCTGGCCGACGGAACCTACCGTCAGCGGCTCAAGCACTGGACGCGGCCCGAGTTGCTCGTCATCGACGACGTCGGCCTCGGCCAGGTCCGCAAGCGGGATGACGAGCCCACCGCCGCCCACACCCTGTTCAACCTCCTCGACAGCCGGCACGGGCAGGCCAGCACCGCCATCACCTCGAACATCCCGCTGAGCGCCTGGGGGCGCTACCTCGGCGACACCACCCTGGCGGGCGCCATCCTCGACCGCCTCGCCATGCGGGCGATCCGCGTCCACATCAAGGGACCGAGCTACCGCCAGCAGGTCGCCAAGGACCGAGCCCAGGCCCTCGGAGCGAAGCCGGACGACGACCGTCACCAACCGAGCGCCGAGGCTGTGGACAGTGACGCCTCTGTGGACAAGCCATGCCACGAGCGCTGAGGTTCACAACGTAGTCCATCTCGGGCATGGCTTGACCACAGAGGCTTGGACAACCTGGACAACCCTCACGGGTTGCCCAGGTTGCCCACACTGCCCACAGCTCACACTACTACTGCTATCTTTGAATTCTCTGCAGGAAGGGACGAAAGGGACACCACGCACCACGACTACGGGCCCTGGTGGATCACGATCCCGCCGCGTCGCCCAACTGGCCTCGCCACCACGCAACCGTTGGCTGGATCTCGCCCACCGCCAGCAGTGGATCACGGAAAAGGCGCCGCAGAAGCTGGCCAGGGCCGCCTGGGCGGGTTGCTGCTCGAGATCCTGGGCCAGGTGAGCGTGACGGACGCGCCGTCGCAGCCGGCCCTTGTCCTGGGAGAAGA
>JACRCT010000109.1 GCA_016218885.1 Deltaproteobacteria bacterium
GCCTGGCGCTCGCCGATGAGTCTGCGCAGGTGAGGGTGGCGGCGGCGCGGGGCCTGGGCGGGTTCCCCTCCGACGAGACCTGTGTCGCCCTCCGCGAGGCCCTCGATGACCGAGAGCCGGCGGTCGCGGCGGCGGCAGCGGAGGCCTTGGGCCAGGCTGGCGACGCGCAGGCGGTGGAGGCGCTGATCCGTGCCATCGGAAGGGGCGGGACCCAGCCGGGATCTCCGGAGGTGCTGCCGGCGATGGCTGCGGTGCGCGCCCTGGCCCGCCTGGGCGCGGCGACCCCGCAGATCCTCCGGCAGGCCGTGGCACACGCCGACCCCGAGGTCGTCAAGGAGGCCGTGGCGGCGGCGGAAGCGCTGCCCGGCGCCGGCGACGTGCTGCTCGTGGCCGCCCATAGCCCTCGCTGGGACGTGCGCCGCGCCGCAGCCAGGGCGATCGCCTCGCGGGGCGACCGTGCGCTGCTTCAGGGGCTGCGCGAGCTCGCCGCCCAGGAGCGCGATTCCCTCGCCGCCGAGGCGTTCGCGGAGGCGATCTGCGCCCTCGAGGCGCGGCCGGGCAGGGACTAGCGATGCGGTCTGTCCCGGTAGAGGGAAGGCCCGCGCCATGAGCTTCGACGACGCCCCCAAGCCGCCGATGACGGCCGACGAGCTCCGCCTGCTCTCGGAGCTCATCTACGACCATTGCGGGATCCTCGTTCGCGAGGACCTGCGCTTCCTGCTCGAGCGCCGTCTCTGGGCGCGGATGCGTGCCCTGGACCTGCCCGACTTCCTGACCTACTACCGCTACCTGCGCTTCGACCCCGGCCGGCGCGCGGAGCTCGAGGCCGCAGTCGAGGCCCTGACCACCAACGAGACCTACTTCTTCCGCGAGCCGCACCAGCTCAAGGCCTTCCGCGAGGAGCTGCTCCCTCTTCGGGTGAACGAGCGCGCGCGAGTGCGCCGCCTGCGCCTGTGGTCTGCGGGTTGCTCGACCGGCGAGGAGGCCTACACCCTCGCCATGCTGGTGCTGGAGAGCGGGCTGTTCGGTGGCTGGGAGATCGAGGTCTTCGGAAGCGACATCTCGCGCAAGGTGCTGGCCGCAGCGCGCAAGGGGGTCTACTCCCGCAACGCCTTGCGCGAGACCCCGCCTCAGATGGTCGAGCGCTACTTCACCGCCGACGCCGGCCGGTGGGCGGTCAAGGACGAGGCGCGCTCGCTCGTCAGCTTCGGGCACCTCAACCTGATCGACGAGCACATGGTGGCGATGCTGGCCCGCTTCGACGTGGTCTTCTGCCGGAACGTGATGATCTACTTAGACCTGCCGGCGCGCCGCCGGGTGCTCAAGAGCTTCCACGGGCGGCTCTGGCCCGGGGGATACCTGCTGCTCGGCCACTCCGAGAGCCTCATCCACGTCACCGCCGACTACGAGCTGGTGCACCTCAAGAACGACCTCGTCTATCGCAAGCCGCTGCTGGCGATCTGACGAGCGGGAGGCCCGTTTTGGCCAAAGGCAAGAAGATCCGCGTGCTGGTGGTGGACGACTCGGCCTACAACCGCCGGGCGATCATGGAGATGCTGGAGTCGGTCGAGGACATCGCCGTCATCGGCACCGCCGCCGACGGCGAGGAGGGGCTCAAGGTCGCCTTGGCGCTCAAGCCCGACGCCATCACGCTCGACCTCGACATGCCGAACATGGATGGCTTCACCTTCCTGCGCCTGCTCAGGGCCCAGGCGCCCGTCCCGGTCATCGTCATCTCCGGCTATGCCCGTACCTCGGATGTCTTCAAGGCGCTGGAGCTGGGGGCCATCGACTTCATCGCCAAGCCCTCCCGGCACTTCTCTCCTGAAACGAAGTCGGTGCGCGAAGAGCTCGTCCAGAAGCTGGGGGCGGTGCGCCTGCTGCGCCGCCGCTCGCTGGGGCGCACCGAGAGCTCAGAGGTCGCGGCCGCCGGCGGCTCTCAGATGAGGGTCGCCGTGGTCGGAGCCTCCACGGGAGGACCTCCGGCCCTGCAGAGGCTGCTGTCGAGCCTCTCGGGCGATCTGCCGCTGGGCATCGCCATCGCCCAGCACATGCCCGAGCGCTTCACCCGCGCATTCGCGGAGCGGCTCAACCGTCTCTCCGCCTACGAGGTCGTGGAGGCGCGCTCGGGAGATCTGCTCGCGCCGGGCCGGGCCCTCATCGCCCCGGGCGGCCACACCATGCGCCTGGTCAGGACCACCGACGGCCTGCGCGCCGGGCTCAGCGAGGGCACGGCCAAGGACAGATACGTCCCCTCCATCGACGCCCTCTTCGAGAGCGTGGCCCACGCAGTGGGCGCAGGGGCCGCGGGCGTCTTGCTCACCGGCATGGGCAACGACGGGTGCGCGGGAATGCTGGCCCTCAAGAAGGTCGGGGCCATCACCATCGCCGAGTCCGAGGAGACGGCGGTCATCTACGGGATGCCCAAGGAGGCGGTCGAGGCCGGCGCCGTCAAGCACGTCCTCGCCTTGGACAGAATCCCCGACGCGCTCACCCGCTTTGCCCGCGGCGTGGAGGCATGACCTTGGGGGCGCTGGGGGCCTGCGGGCTACTCCTCGCCGCCCAGGCCTCCGCCGTAGTGAGCGTTGCTGCCGAAGTTCTTGACGCCCTTGCGCTTGACCTTGTTCCAGGTGCTCAGCGAGCCGCCCTTGCGAGCCGAGCCCTCCTCGCGGCCGCCCAGCGAGTCGCCCGAGGAGGCGAAGAGGGCGCGCAGGTTCTGGCTGTACATCGTCACCACGGCGATGGTGGCGATGGCGAGCAGCGCCACGATCACGATGTACTCGGTCTTGCCCTGACCCTCTTCACGGCAGAGGAGTAGTCCGAAGCGTTTCACCATGGTGGAATCCTTTCGCTGCGCTGCCGGGCTCTCGCACCACGAGACGAGGCATTGTCGCACGATGTCCTGTGGAGTTGTGAGGACCCTCTCGGGTGTCGGGCTTTCGTCGCCGTCGCCGTCGCCGTCAATGACCACGTCAACGACCACGTCAACGACGGCCGGCTCGACGACCACGTCCGACTACGACCACGTGCCGACGGGACGCGTCGAGCGTCAAGGCAGGTGCTCGGCAGCGAAGTCCGTGCCGAGCCGGGCTTCGATGATCTCCCTGCGCCGTTCGAGAAGGCCCAGGCGCTTCTTGAGCCGTACCACCTTCGCCATCTGCTCCTTGTCCGGCTTCGCGGGAAGCGCGGCGACGAACGTGTCCAGCTCTGATCGCGCCACCGTGAGCGCTCGCTCTATTCCGACGATTCGGATGAAGGGCTGCTCCTTGCCGCTCGACTTGACGCGCTCGTTCTCGGTCCACAACGGCTGGAACGAGAGGTCGGCGAGCTCGGCGCGCACCCCTCCGGCGCCGTAGTCGCGCCGCACCACGGAGAGCTTGAGGAGGGCGCTGTCGCGGGTGTCGCCCACTTTCTCCGGAGAGACGCCGTGGTTGTACTGGCGGCTCTGGTTGGAGACGAAGTTGCCGAGCGAGTACACCACCAGGCAGGTGCGGCCATCCTGAGCCTGATAGATCTCCAGCGGCTGCAGGATGTGCGGATGGGTGCCGAGGATCACGTCCGCGCCGGCCTCGAACAGCGCGTGCGCGAGGTCCACCTCCGACTCGCGGGGCTTGGGCTGGTACTCGACGCCCCAGTGCAGGGAGACGATCACGAAGTCCGCCTCGGCGCGGGCGGCCTTCACCGCCTCGAGCGTCGCTGCCGGGTCGTCCGACTTGTTCACGTGAGCCTGCTGGGGGTCCTCGAGGTGGTGCTGGCTCTGGTTGAAGAACTGGCTCGCCCCCAGGAAGGCCAGGCGCACCCCGTTCTTCTCCAGCCGCAGGCCCTTGGCCGCCTCCTGCCGGGTCCGCCCCGCGCCGAAGAAGCCCAGCTCGGCCCTGGCGAGCTCGTCGAGCGTCTCGATCATGCCTTTGCGGCCCTGGTCGTAGACGGGGTTGTTGGCGAAGGAGACGAGCTTGAAGCCCGAA
>JACRCT010000633.1 GCA_016218885.1 Deltaproteobacteria bacterium
AGCATGATCTTGGAGAGGATCTCCGCAGCGCGCGAGCCCACCGTCGGCTCCTCGGTCTTCGCTTCCGGCTCGCCTCGGTCCTCGTCCTCGTCGTCATGGCTGGTGGCGTCGGCAGAGAGCGGTCTTCTCGCCTCCACCTGTGCGAGCTTGGGCTTGTCCTCGACCGACGAGCTGGGCTTGTCGGTCTTGGACGGTTTGGGCAGAGACGCCAGCTCCGCGAGGGCCACCTTCGCCTTCTGCTGCATGTCGCCCTTGCACGCCGCGGCGGCCCTGAACTGGGCCTCGGCGCCCGAGGTGTCTCCTTTGCGGTCGCGGTAGATCTTGCCCAAGGCGAGGTGAGCGTCGTCGGCCAGGGTCGAGCGCGGGTACTTCTCACACAGGCGCGCATAGGCCTCGATGGCCTGCTTCAGGTCGCGCCGGGCCAGCGACACCCGCGAGAGCTCGGCGTAGAGCCCAGCGGCGTTGTAGAGCGAATCCGCGGCGCGCGGGCTCGACGGATACTGGTTGGCGACCGCCTCGTACTTCTCGGCCACCGCCATCCACTGGTCGCGGAACTTGCGACGCTTGGCGTCCTTGCGCAGCGACTCGTGGGCCTTCTTCGCCTCGGCAAACGCCACTTCCGCAGTGCTCGAGTCGGACTTCTTCTCGGAGGCCTTCTTCGCCTCGCGGCTCTTCTCCGACGAGCGGGCCTTGCCCCCGGCCTTGGCGACTGCAACGCCGGACGGCGTCATCAGGAGGAGAGCTGCAAGCAGGACGGAAGTTGGCATTCGAAGCATCGCTCGACCCTCTGGCAGCCATGTAAGCATGAGGCACACACGCCCGCAATTTTTCAGCCGGAGAGCGGGGTTGGCGGCTGTTGCTACACCGTCCTGCAAGTCGGTAGGACCCCTCGGCCCGGTGCAGCAGGCGCACCGTGGCCACTTCACCCCGAGCTCCTGTGGCCATCGAGCCGCGCTACAGGCCAAGTCATCGCAGCCATTGAGGATCAGGCTGGGCGCGCCCCTTGCTCATCCTCGCGACATGAGCTCGCTCGCCCTTCTCAGCCTCCTGACCCTGCAAGTCGCCCCGTACATCGATCTCGCCCTCGCCGAGCGAACCGGAACCAGCAGCGCGCGCCTCACGGTGCTCAAGGCAGATCCTCGAATCCAGGCGATCTGCCTGGACCTGGTGGGCTACGAGCCCGAGGAGCTCCAGGCGGCGAACCTCGCCGCGCTGCACCGGCCCATCTGGCTCTACCTGGGGCAGCGCAGGGTCGCCCGCGGCCGGCTCGCCCGACTCGAATCCGGAGCCTCGCCCACCGGCCCGTGCGCGGTCACCGCCGAGGCCCGGTTCGAAGGGGCCGTGCCACTGGTCTCGCGCAGCGACGTGCTCTGGGCCACGACGCGCGATTTCGGCTCGCAGCCTCAGCGCTCCCTCCCGCGCGGTGTGGCGGACCTCGCGCGGGGCGCCCTGCCCTCCCCTCTCATCGACTCCTGCATGCGGCCCGTCGCCCAGACCGCGCGCGCGGTGGAGGGCGGCACGTTCGTCAACCTCGTCTGCCCGACTGGCGAGGGGAGCGAGATCTCGACCTTGGTGTTCCTTCCCCGCAAGGGCGCGAAGCGGGTCGTCTTCTCGGATTCGGGCGAGCAGGGCCCCCTCAGGCTGGTGGACGTCCTCACCTCGCCGGACAAGTCACGCAACACGCTGGTCCTGGCGCGCGAGGTCGAAGGCGGCAGGAGAATCGAGCTGTGGGAGAGCGACGGGCATACGGTGCGCCGCGTCGACGCATGGGTCTGGTGAGCGCGCTCCGTAGCGGATGCCAGTCCGTTCGAACGGACCACCTGCCCCTGCCGGATCAGAACTGCCACCACCTCTTCTTCTCGAGCGCGACCTGGACCGTGAAGCTCTTGCGGCGCGGCACGTGGACGCGCTTCTCGAGGGTCGCGAAGCCGCTCTTCTGGAACACCAGGTCGTAGGTGAGCTCGGGCTTGAAGCGGATGCTGATGGGGGTCACGCCGTACGCCTTCTTAGAGACGATGACCGTTGCGCCGGGAGGCGTGGAGACGAACTTCACCGAGACGACGTCGAGCCTGGCCCCTTGAGCAGCCGTCGCAGGCGCTTCCTTCCCGTCCTCGTCCGAGAGGATCATGGGCTCGAACATGACCTCGCCGGCGTCGGGGTCGGGGTCGGGGTCGGACGACGCCGCAGCCGCCACGGCCGCGTCCGGCTCGCGGCTGTCCTGGGCATCCGTCGCGCCTGCTGCGTCCAGTGCTGCGTCCAGCGCTGCGTCCAGTGCTGCGTCGGACGCCTCGGCGACCCCGGCGTCGAAGGGCTCCGGAGGCTGGGCGGGCTGCGCGACCTGCAGATAGCCGACGGCTCCGATCAGGAGGAAGACGGGAACGGCACCGTAGAGAGCCGTCTTGGCGAGGCTTCGCTTCGACGGCTCGACCGGCCGATCGAGCAGGATGGGAGCAGGAGTCGGCGGCGCCCCGACAACGACGGCTGTAGGCGGCTGGGACGCGAGCATCGCGTCAGGCTCGACCTCTTCCAGGACCAGCGCGCATCCCTGAGGGAGATCTCCCATGGCGGGGTTGTTGGGCTGCGGCGGGGGGCGCAGGCTGGCGGGCAGCTGCCCATCGCGCTCCGAGAGGCGCGCCAGCCAGCGCTTGAGCTCGGTCTGGCTGGCCGGCTGGAACACCTCGCGCTGGACGCGCTCGAGGTCGAGGAGCAGCTCCTCGGCGGACTGGTAGCGCGCTTCGGGGCGCTTCTGCATGGCCTTCTTGATGACCGCGGCGAGCTCGGGGGCGAGGTCGGGCTTGACTGACTCGGGAGGGGGGAACTCGCCCTGCTGCATGCGCAGCAAGACCTCGAGATCGGTGCTGGCCTGGTACGGCCGGGAGCCCGTGGCCAGCAGATAGAGCGTGGTCCCCAGCGAGAAGACGTCGGAGCGGTGATCGAGCGGCTCTCCATTGGCCTGCTCGGGAGACATGAACCCGAGCTTGCCCTTGACCAAGCCGGGCATCGTCCGCTCGCGCTTCTCGTGGGCGGTGGCGATGCCGAAGTCGGTGAGCTTCACCTCGCCTTGCTCGCTGACGAGGACGTGGTGCGGGCTGATGTCGCGGTGGACGATGCCAAGCGGCTTGCCCTCCCGGCGCCGGGTGTGGGCGAAGGCCAGCCCGCGGCTGACCTCGATGAGCAGATGGAGCGCCAGCTCCGGGGGCAGAGAGATCGCGCAGGCGAGGGAGCGGCCCAGCAGGTGATGCAGGTCCCAGCCGTCGACCA